>JAGGSN010000138.1 GCA_021159005.1 Candidatus Zixiibacteriota bacterium
CGCCCAACATCCCGCTGCTCTATGGGTTATGAAATAAGCAAGCTTCGATTGTTGGGTATTATTTTAAGAACTCTATAAAAAAGCCGGACAGTAGTGAATAACAATATATATTGAATTTAAACTTAGATAATAATAACTTTAAGATGTAAAATAAAAAGGAGAAAAAATGCGAAAAATTGGTCAACTGTTTTTGGTTGTCACACTGATGGTATTTCTGATTAATGGCTGTCAGGATGCTTCCATACCGAACAGCCATGAGTCGCAGCAAAAATCATATAGTCCCAACTCAGCATTGCAGACTGCAGCTATTGGCGATTATATCTGGTTTGATGAAAACATGGATGGAATTCAAGAAGATATTGAGATGGGATTAAGTGATGTTAATGTCAACCTGTATGATTGCGAAGAGAATCTAATTGCCTCTGCTGTTGCAGATGAAGCCGGTTTTTACGCCTTTGAGGAGCTTGAAGCCGGTGAATATTTACTTGAATTTGTCGCTCCTGAGAATTATGCATTTTCACCGCAGGATCAAGGTGATGATGATGCAATCGATAGCGATCCTGATCCGCTTACCGGTATGACTATGTGTTTCACGCTCGAAGAGGATACAGAAGACATATCCCGGGATGCAGGTTTGTACATGATGGAAGATGACGATTGTACTTATGACAAGGGTTTCTGGAAAAACCACACCGGCATGGGTCCGCAAGATGACCTGGCAGCCGAACTTTTGCCGTTATGGCTGGGTAATGAAGACGGTGATAAAAGCTTGAATATTGAGACTGCTGAGACAGCTTATAATATCCTGCAACAGCATGAATATGGTCATCCTTCAAACGGTATTACCGGGCTTTACGCTCATTTTTTAGCTGCCAAGCTTAATATTGCTAACGGCGCCAGTGATGAGGATATTGTCGATTTGATAGATGAAGCTGATGATTTCCTTGCCGATTACGACTGGAATGACTGGGGTGATCTTTATAATAAAGATAGACAGATGGTTAATGAGTGGAAAGGAACATTCGAAGATTACAATGAAGGGGAAATCGGTCCCGGACATTGTAATGACGATAACGAGCTGAATACAAGCCATTAAGCTGATGTCATATTAAAATTTAAAGCCTGCGGATATTTAATCTGCAGACTTTTTTAATTTAATTATTTGCCGGTAGTGTAAAAAGCAGTCGAAAAGTGTACCAAAATACGAAAATACGAAAAGACAGCTCGGGAGAGTATGTTAATCATTATCGTATAAGTCCCTATCCTGCAAAATCTATAATAATATCAACCTGCTGCTTTAGGCCGCACAAAGGCATAATAAAAATCATTGCGATTAAATTTGGCAATATCCTCAAAAATATCCTTAGCTCTTTTTTCATCGCCGGATTTCCGGTAGCTTAAGCCATAATAATACTTGGGATACTGGCTTTGAGAATCTGCCTGCGACAACTCATCAATAGCGCTTTCGTATTCATTATTCCAATAATAGACTATGCCCTTAAGGCCATGAAGAGTTTTCTCCAAGTTTGGGTTATTAGAAGTTTTAACTGATTTCTCATATTCGGCGGTTTTCGCTATGGCTAAATCATTCCTATTCTGGCTGGCATAAACCAATGCCTCTGTATAACTGCAATTACGCAGATATTGCTCTTTTAGTCTGTTATGGATTTGAGGGTTCATGCTTAGTTTGCGCAGGGCCGCAGTTTCTTTTAAGGCCTTGCTGAATTCGCTTTTCTCATAGTAGATAAAGGCTATCATATTGCGGGTGTTGGCTTCACTATATAAATTACCTGTCTTTTTTGAATATTTAAGCCGTTTTTTTAATACATCTATGGCTTTTTGATAATTCCCTTCAATGATATGCGAGACTGCTATCCAATAATAACCGGTATTTGTATCAGCCTCATTCTGGGCATGTTTAAAAATCAATTCATATTTTTCTCTCGCCTTATTATATTTTCCTAGAAACGAATAATTATGCCCCAATCCGGCGATTGATATAATAAAATCGGGATCAAGTTCTAAGGCATTGTTGTAGCTCTTTATAGAGTTATTATAATCGCTTATCATCAAATAAATCTCGCCCATTGAATCATGCGGATTAGGGTCGTCAGGCTGAAGTTTGGCGTATTTCTTCAACGCCTCAATAGCCTGAGTGTATTTATCCTGATTTGAAAGCGCATAACCAAGCATATTGTAAGCGGGCGCAAATTCAGGGTCTAATAATATCGATTGTTGATATTCGCTTTCCGATAATGCCCATTCATTGCGGTTGAAATAAAAATTGCCAAGCAAGTAATGGGCTCGCTTGCCTTCGGGCAGAAGTTCAACCAATTTCTCTAAGCATTCCCGCGCCTCATACATTTCCTCATCAAAAATCGCCTTGGCTCCATGGATAATCAACTTCTCAGGTTCACTAATATTGCCGGATAGCTCAACCGCTTTATTAAAACGATCAATATAATCAGCGGTTGTCGCGGCTAATAAAGCCAAGTGATAGTAAGCCATAGCAAATTCCGGGTCAGCTTCAATCGCTTGTTTAAAAAGCTCTCCTGCCTCTTCCTCGTAAAACGCATCATCCTTGGCCAGCCCCTCAAGGAATAGCTTCCTTGCTTCAGGCGATTTCGTAGTGTAGGTAATATCTTTAGCCTTCTGGCTGCATTGGTAAAATAATACAAAAGCCAATACTAAGACTGACACATGTATTATGACTATTTTTTTAAACACAAAATACCTCCTTGAATTTAATTCTTTATAAAAACCATTATCTAATTCGCTAAATATGTTTCTAATATTAATATTAATTTAACTTTTAAACCAATGTCAATAAGAATTTTTAAAAATTTCCCGATTATATAAATATCTTGCCATGCTTGCATTTGTATTATATTATTGCCAAACATTTACTGAAAATGCTGAAAATAAGAAGGAAGGTTGAAAATGAAAAAACAGCTGACACTGCTCATTATTTGTCTTACTACTTTATTTGTGTATCAAACGATGGCTCAGGTTTTTGATGATTCGGGAAGCAGTAACGATTCAACGGAAGTTCAAATTACCACTGAAGCTTATCCCCTTGATGAAGCAGATCATAACGTCCGGACAGAGCATGCCGGTTCGGAAAGCGCGCCTGCCGAGGAATCCGAACAGGACAATGAGGATTTTGCCTCAATACTTATTTCGCTGATAATTATCCTTCTGGCAGCTAAGCTTGGCGGCGATTTATGCGAAAGAGTAAATCAGCCGGCAGTTCTTGGCGAACTTATATTCGGTGTAATTTTAGGCAATCTATATCTGCTTGGGTTTGGAGGGTTTGAACATATCAAACATCATATTACAATCGAGATATTTGCCGAAATAGGCGTTATTATCCTTCTTTTCGAGGTTGGTCTTGAATCAAACATAAAAGAAATGATGTCAGTTGGCTTGGTTTCTTTCCTTGTTGCAATATTGGGAGTTGTTACTCCGTTTCTTTTAGGCTGGGGAGTTTCGGCGATGTTTATGCCCGATGAATCTATTTATGTTCATGTTTTCATAGGCGCGACTCTAACCGCCACCTCAGTTGGCATAACCGCCCGGGTTTTACAGGATATCGGGCGGCTAAGATACCGCGAATCGAAAATAATTCTTGGCGCGGCTGTTATTGATGACGTTCTCGGTTTAGTGATATTGTCAATTTGTACAGGCATTATCGCCGCGGCAAATGCCGGCGGTTCAGGCACCTCTAGCGGTATGGTTTTGTTTATTGTTGCCAAAGCCTTTGTTTTCATATTTGGTTCGATTGCTATTGGTACTTTTTTGGCGCCGAGACTATTCGATTTTGTGGCAAAGATGCGCGGCTCCGGACTATTAATAACTTTTTCGCTCATGTTTTGTTTCCTGTTTGCGTATATCGCCAAACTTGTTGGGCTGGCGCCTATTGTCGGCGCTTTTGCCGCCGGTTTAATACTTGAGGATGTATACTATAAAGACTTGACCAAAAAAGGAGAAACGCAATTAGATGAATTACTGAAACCAATTGCTGCCTTTTTAGTGCCCATTTTCTTCGTTCACATGGGCATGAAAGTTGACCTGATAAGCTTTGGAAATATCTCAATACTTGGCTTCGCTCTTGTGCTTACCATTGCCGCCATCATAGGCAAACAGGTTTGCTCTCTCGGTACGCTAACCGAGAAAGGCTTAAATAGATGGGTTGTCGGTATAGGCATGATTCCGCGCGGAGAAGTAGGTTTAATATTCGCCGGTATTGGGTCGAAGATGATTCTTGATGGCAAACCGGTCGTTGATACTAATACCCTGTCTGCCGTTGTAATCATGGTTATTTTGACAACTCTCGTTACGCCGCCTGTTCTAAAAGTGGTCTTTAAAAAATAGAAATTAAATTTGCTCTTAACATATTCCGGTATATGTCGATATTATACCAGATGGTAATAAATTATGACATTTAGCGGTAAATCTGAAAATATCTATTTCGCCACAAAAGGGGTAATTATTACTCTTATGATGGTATTTCTGTTTTTACAGACTAATACACATTCCGAAACTTCCATTATAATTAAATCATCATTAGTATATTTAGTCTTAAATCTTATTCTTTACTGGATAATGACTAAGAAACAAGTCAGATGGCAAAATATAATATTTGCATTATCTTTTTGGGATGGTCTATTTATATTTTTCATTATGAAATTTGGCGGTGATAGCGATAGTCAATTGTTTGTTGCTCTTTATTTTCTAATTGCGTTAACCTCAATTTATCTCCCAACTTGGAAGGTGATTTTAACAGCATCCTTTTTTTCAGCTTGTTTAATAGCAGGAGACAATATTGCTGCAGGAAACAACTCGATTCTTAATATATCAGCCAGAACCGCTTATATCTGGCTAACTGCCGGTATTGGTTCTATATTATCATACAGCATGAATCTATCGCAAAAAAAGCTATTGAAAACATTAGATACATTAAATGAAAGAACCTGGGAGCTTGAATCATCTCAATCAATGCTGAAAAATCTATATGAAACAACCCGCGCGTTATCTTCAATCCTCGATTTTGAACAGTTGTTAAAAGAAATACTTATTATTGCCGAGGATTTGCTAAATGTGAATAGGTGTACGGTGCTTCTGTCGAAAATAAACAGAGATAATCTGTTTGTTTATGCTGAATTGAATAATACTAAAAAATCGTTTTATGACCCACCTATCCCGATTTCAGATTTTCGTTCCGCTGATATTGAGAAAAGCAGCTTTAAAAGCAGTCAGATTCAAACAGGAGTATTTTATGTTAACGAGGCCCAAATGCTCGAACTACCGTTGATTTCTCATGGCAAGGTTATTGGACTTATACAACTGCAATCAATGAATAAAGACGGTTTCACAGGGAAAGAAAGAAAAAACTTCAATGTTTTTGCTAATGCTACCGCTGTTGCTATCGATAACGCTTGGCTTCACCGGGAAATGCAGGAGCTGATTATAATAGATGAATTAACAGGATTGTATAATTACAGGTATTTTAGAAATAAGCTCTCAGAGGAGATTCGGAGAGCGGACAGATACCATCAAAATCTATCGCTTTTGATGGTTGACTGCGACCATTTTAAAAAAATAAATGATTCCCAAGGGCACGAAACGGGCAATGTTATTCTCAAGGAAATTACCGACATTATCAGGTATTCGGTTCGCGATGTTGATATTGTTGCCCGCTACGGCGGCGAGGAATTTATGGTAATTTTACCGCAAACTGATGTTGAATCCACGCTTGTTATTGCCGAAAGAATCAGAGTGCAGATTGAAGAATCATATTTCACGAATTCTCAGGGTCAGCGCGACCTCAGGATTACTGTTTCTATTGGCGCCGCTATTTTCCCCGATGGCTTAAAATCCTCAAGTGAATTGCTTAAAAAAGTTGACAAGGCGCTGTATATAGCAAAAAACAATGGCCGTAATCAAGTTAGCACAGTGCCGCCAGCGAAAATGGGAAAAACAAGAAAGATTATGCAATGAACCCCGGCCAGAGAATTATACTTGGTATCGAGGGAACATATCTAACCGATTCAGTTATCAGCATCTTATCAAAAAAACAAATTGGCGGTATAATTCTATTCGACCACAACGGCGAAAACCCCAATCAACTAAAAGCATTAATAAACAGCATATACAATGCCTGCGAAATAAAGCCGTTTATTGCAATCGATTTCGAGGGTGGTAGAATCCGCCGCTTAAAAAAGTTCTTTCATCTTTTAGCAAAACCATCAGAATATGATGGCAAAGCGAATGAGTTGAAATCAGATTGCGAAAATGTAGGCAGGGATTTTAAAGAATACAATATCAATCTCAATTTAGCCCCCGTTGCCGACATTTCGTATTCACCGCTTAATGCTGCACTTGAGGATAGAACATTTTCAGCTGACCCGTTAAAAACATCCGAGTACTGCATTTCATTTTGTGAAGGATTTGCAAAGAATAACATTTTATGTTGTCTAAAACATTTTCCCGGCTTGGGTTCATCCACAAACGACCCGCATAAATTGACAGCGGTGTCATGCCTGCCCTATGATAGAATCAGAGAGAACGATCTTGTGCCTTTCAAAGCAGGCATCAATGCCGGTGTTAATATGCTGATGACCACTCATCTGTTGATGACCGCTATCGATGATAAAATCGGGGCTTTTTCTGTTAAAACTACGGGTCTGGCGCGGGCTTTAGGTTTCGAGGGAATTATCATTTCTGATGATTTATGCATGGGTGCTCTCAAAAGCGAAGACTCATTGCCGGAGATAACGCTAAAATCATTGTGCGCCGGACATGACATGGCATTAATTTGCCATAACCATAGCCGGTATAATGAGATTATTTCATATTTAGAGAATAATATATCGGTTTTGGAAAAGCATGGCCACAAACGCGCGCTTGAAAGAATTAGAGATGCCAAAGAAAGTTTGTCTTAAAGATAAAATAAAACTAAAACAGAAAACGATAATCGGACTAAACAGCGGCACCTCTGCCGATGGCGTGGATACGGCTATAATCAGAATATCAGGCAGCGGATTTAAAAGCAGGGTAAAATTTATCTCAGGCCGCCTATATAAATTTGATAAGAGACTAAGGTCGAAAATAAAAAAATATGCCGAGCCTGATTATCGAGATGCTGAGGAATGGCTTAAACTTGATATAGAGCTGGCTGAATTCTTTTCGAAAGCGGCGCTTAAAGCAATAAAATCCGCCGGGTTGAAAACCGATGATATCGATTTAATCGGCTCGCATGGCCAAACAATCCGCCATATGCCGGACACTAAATGGGGGACTATTACCTGCCAGCTTGCCGAGCCGGCGCGTATCGCAGTCCGCACCGGCATCATCACAGTGGGCGATTTCCGGGTTGCCGATACAGCCGCCGGCGGTCAGGGCGCGCCGCTGACCCCTATAGTCAATGCTATCCTGTTTGGACAGAAACATAAAAATATAGGAATGCTCAATATTGGCGGCATCGCTAATATAACCCATATTGCCCCTGATAAGCATGATTATAAAATCTTTGGCTGTGATACAGGTCCTGGGAATATGCTTGTCGATTATCTAACTAAGAAACTTTATGAAAAAGATTATGATTTAAACGGACGGTTAGCATTAAAAGGAAAGGTTGATTATTCAATCATAAAAAATATGCTCAACCGAAAGTTCTTCTCCATAAAGGGACCAAAATCTACCGGCAGGGAAACTTTTGGTAAAGCATTTGCCAAAGATTTTTTGTCTGTTTGCCGAAAGAAAAGGTTAAATAAATATGATATTATAGCCGCTGCTTCGCAATTTACGATTGAGGCAGTAAAATATTGCCTGCAGATAAATAAACTCAACTTCGATGAGATTATTATAAGCGGGGGAGGAGCTAAGAATAATTATTTCCAGGATGCGTTATCGCAAGCGTTTAAACAAATAAAAATCACCGCCTCGATTGACTATGGTTTTGATATGGATTATCTTGAGGCGATAAGTTTTGCGGTTTTAGCTAATGAGGCGTTATGCTCGAACAGGTACCGGTTGAAAAATATTACAGGCGCCCAAAAGGCGGTTGTGCTTGGCAAAATCTGCCAGAGCTGATTTTTATCATAGCGGCGGCTATATGCCTGCTCAATTCAGAATCGTTTGCTTTCTCCAAAGAGAAGCCGCCTATAAAATTTGAATTTGACCGGCAAATAAGAGTCAAATTGGGAGCTTATGACAGCCTGGCAGTTAGCTCATCCGGCGAGATGATTGTTGAATGCTATCGCGATAATAGCCGCGCTGAAATTTATTATACCTCATCCGATATAGATATTCATAAAAACAGAAAAGGGATAACAATCCTGGATAATAACGGTATTCTGGCGGCAAATCTATCCTCGGTTTTGTTTCGTCCGAGGTTTCCAAATGTATTCTTAGATTTTGACGGTAATTGCTACCGCGGCAATATCGAATGTGATATTGATGCTAATTCATCCGACAACCTGCGAATATTTAACCTTATAGACATAGAGCTGTATCTTAAAGGTGTTCTGCCGGGAGAAATCGGTGATAGAAGCGAGGCTGAGTACGAGGCTGTTAAAGCTCAGGCTATCGCTGCCAGAACCTATGCTGTCTGGCGGCTGTCAACCCAGCCGGATGATAAGCACCTGAAAAACTCCATCGACGACCAGCTTTACCTTGGGGCAAGCACAGAACTTGACTTGCTAAACAAGGCGGTCGAGGAAACCAAGGGCTTGATTATGACTTATGATAAAATGCCGATAGCCGCCTATTATCATGCTGTATGCGGGGGGTCGACAGCTCCTATCGAAAAAATATGGGACAGTAGAAAAATCCCCTACCTTAGAGGCGTTGTGGATGGCGATTATTGCCAGTGGGCTAAAACATTTTTCTGGAATGAGGATTTTAGCGCCGCCGACCTCGAAAAAAACCTGAGTAAGTATTTCGGACAGAAAAGCGAATTGCCTCGCAAGGGTTTCGGTAAAATCCAATCGATAAAATTTAAAAAGGACAATTCCATCGGCAGAATGGTAGAGTTGAAAGTGAAAACCACTACCGGCACTTTCAAAGTCGAAAATGACCAGATTCGCTGGGCTTTAAAACGTCCCTCAGCCCCGGGTTCGATATTGCCCTCAACCAGATTTACCTACAGGGTAAAAAAATCGCAGGGCAGTATCGCCGCATTAGAGTTAGTGGGCGCAGGCAACGGCCACGGGATAGGCATGTGCCAGTGCGGCGCTATAGGCAGGGCAAGGAATGGAGTCGCCTGTGAGAAGATTCTTAAAACATATTACAAGGGCATTACAATAGAAAAGCTTTATTAGATATGTAGGGCAGTCCGCCGCGCCGGACAAGACCTGCCAATTACTGCTTATGATTCAACAAAAACTGTGTTTGGTCGCATAAACGCGTTTGTCGTCAGGAAAGGATTCCTGACGACGCGAAAGGGTCCCTGACGACGCGGAGAAGCTTTATTAGATATGTAGGGTATCAGCTGCCATCGCGGATGCTCTTTTGCTGCAAAGAAGCGCTTGATAACAAGAATAGTTTGTTTCTTTTATATCGATTTAATATCTTCATAATTATTATCTGAGGATGATTGACTTATATTATCGCTAAGGCTTAATATAAATTTCTGGATTTTAGATACGCTTTTTTCGATTTCTTTTAATTTCTTGGTTATATAAACATTTTTCTCCGTCTGGCATTTCCTCAATAGAAGTTGTGTATTGCCGAGAATTACCGCCAAGGGATTATTGATTTCGTGATTATATGATAGAATTAAATCGGAGATATCTATATTATTATTTCGCTTTAATTTATTTGCAAGATCCCGATTCTCTTTGATAAGTTCCTGCAATTCTTTCGCATTAATTAATGCCGCAACTATAGTCTCCTCGAAGTTATAATTGCGGGGAATGTAGCTTATGCCTTTTTTAATGTCATAACGATACTTTCCCGAAACAATAGTCTTATCCTTTACAAATATTACATGCGGCACATGAATCTGATTATTAATAACTTTAAGTAAATATTCTGTCTCTTTTTTCGTGTAATCCTCATTGAACACAATAGCATCATAATTATTGCGTTTTATTTCATTAATAGCGCTTTCGATATTGTATTTAATAACTACTGTAAAGTTGGTTAATATATCTTGCAATATTTTAGACTGTAATTTGTTAGAGTTTCGATGGCAGTCAATAATCAAAGCTGTTATTCTATTGTTCACGGTATAACTATCGGAATACGGCATCTCTAATTTATCTAAATATTATATAGAGACGAAAGTACTGTTTTAAATTGTAAAGCCCTTTTCATTATTTAACAATGGCGAACTTTATAATCTCGCTGCCAAACTCGGTGTATAAATATCCAAGATAAATACCGGAGGCTGTTTTTTTGCCCGAATCATTGACGGCATGCCATGTTTTTCTGTTTAGCCCTTCATAAGTGGAATTTTCATCTATGGTTATAGTCTTAACTTTTTCGCCGGCGACATTGAAAATCATAATGTCAACACTAACCGGCTGTGATAATTCAAATAAAAATATTACCGAATCGCTGGCAGGATTAGGTACCGCCGTAAAATTAATTTTGACCGAACTATAGGCATTAAATTCAATAACCTTAGATTGCCTTGAGACATTATCATAAATAACTATTTCATGAACTCCCGGCAGAGGGAAATATATTTTCTGAATAAGTGTATCCGTACCTATTGGATTGCCTATAATTTCTGCGGTTGATGATTCGATGATAATATCATGTTCGCCGCCCGCCGATGAAAGCGAATCAAACAAGGCGATGGCAATCTCGACCGTATCGCCCTTATAGACCGCAGTATTTGGATATTCTACAGTGAAAAAGCCATCGATTGCGAACATATCAAACATATTGGGAATACCATAACCTAAATCCGTATCCGGGTCGTTTGCCTGGCTGGCGGTCATTCTTAACGCATTATATAATTTATCGAGGTTCCAATCGGGATGTGCCTCAAGTATCAATGCCACACCGCCGGCAACAACCGGCGCCGACATTGATGTGCCGTTGGTTAGATTAAATCCATCCGATAAGTAATTTGCCGCCGTTACAGAGGATGCCATCGCCGACACATCAGGCTTAATGTTGTCCCATGAAGAGCGTCCCGGAGAGGAACGAGAATATAAATCGCCATTCGAATTAACGCCGCCAACTGCAATCACCGAGTCGCCATCGGCAGGCGGGATAATAGTTCCCCACTCATTGCCCCGTTCATTGCCTGCTGAGTTCACTACTGCTACACCCAGCGAGGCGGCTATATCTGCGGCTATGGTTATAGCGGCACTGTCGCCGGTCAAAATAGTCGTGTCATACCAGTCATAATAACCAACCGAACTTGAAATAACATCGATGCCCAACGGCTCCATCCATTCAGCCGCCGCAATCCAGTTGTCCTCCTCGGCCTCGATTTCATTATCCAAAATCTCGGTTTTCGCAAGCATATATTCAGCTCCAAACGCCGACCCGATAAGCGAACTCTCGGCAAAGCCTCCTATCACCGAAAATGTCGAGGTGCCATGTCTTTCCTGAGCGCCCTCGCCGCCAACATTGCTGCCGCCATTGATGAAATCCCGGGTTGCTATTAATCGACCGCTGTTAATAATTGGCTGGAAAACGGGATGATCAAGCTTATAGCCGGTATCCATCATGCCGATTAGTACGCCCTTGCCCGTGTAACCGATTGCATGAAGCGAATCTATCAGGCATAGATGTATTTGAACATACGAACCGCCATAATCAATATCAGTGAATTCATCAGAAAGCAGGGGAGGGGTTGATGGTTTTGCATGGCTGTCCTCAATGTATTCAAGCCGTACTTTTGAATAGGCGGCAACCCGTTTTATCGATTTCACAAAAGGCAATTCACCGGCTTGGATTATAGCGGAACTGCCGCCGGAGACACTAACCGCATTAAGCCATCGCGAAACATGATGAACTTTCAGCCCCAATGACTCAAGCTGATTGATATAAGCTTTATTGGGATAGACGTCTAAATCTGTATAAACTGCCGATACGCCGCGTTTTTGTCGACGTTCAACGGCTCTTTCCGAAATTTCTGCTATTTGACCGGTGCCCTTAGATTTAAAATATACCCAGTGTTTTTGGCTGTCGGCTTTGGCCTCTAAAGCGAAAAGCATCCATATAAGAACCAATAAAAAGGGAATAAAACTTGAAGATAATGTACTATATAGACCTATTTTAAATACTTGACTTTTGTCGATTATCATATTAACCTATTAAATGATGTAAATATCATGATTACATATTATGAGTGAAACAAATAAAAATCAAGACAAAAAAAGCAAGTTCGGAAATCTATTCCTGCCGCTTATGGACAATCTGTACAATCTGGCTTTACGAATGACTCGCAATCCCAATGATGCCGATGATCTTGTTCAGGAAACATATCTAAAAGCATATCGCTTTTTCAGCCATTTCAAAGAGGGCACTAACGCTAAAGCTTGGATTATCACTATCTTAACCAACACTTTCCGTACTAAATATCGTAAAGACCAGAAAGAACCGAACCAGGTGGATTTTGAGGATATCGAGAATTTCTTTCTAATCGATGAATTAAAACCGCAATTCCAGCCGGCTAATAAAGCCGAAGCCAGAGATGGCGACGCTATAACAGAGATATTGAAGGCCTATGTTTCTGATGATATAATTAAGGCTTTGGAAAATATTCCGGAACAATTTCGTATAGCAGTGTTGTTATCAGATATAGAGAGATTCAATTATCAGGAAATTGCCGATATCCTCGGGATAAGCGTGGGAACAGTGAAATCAAGAATTTTTAGAGGACGTAAACTATTACAGAAGCAGCTATATGAATTTGCTAAGAAAAAGGGCATTATTAGGGGTAAGCATGATTAAATGCGAAGATGTCCTGCGAATGCTCTATGAATATATCGATAAGCAGCTTGATAAGGTATCTTCATTTCAGATTGAGGAGCATATCAAGTTGTGCAAATATTGCCGCAAGCATCACGATTTCGAAATAGCTCTTCAGAAAATGGTTGAAAGGAGTTGTTTCAAGAAAAAAGCACCTGATGTTTTAAAAACGAAAATCAAAGCTATGCTAAACGATGCTCCACCGGAGTAAGCTCATTATCAAAACGCTTTTACAAGATTAGTATCACCTATATGATGTTGGCGGTATATGCCCTCGTGCAAGAGCACTTCTGTGCGCGAAACTGGTAATGATGACAACTTGTATCATATTAACGCGTAGGGGCGTATTGCATACGCCCACTGGTTGCCAAACCTCTTAGGGAAACCTTATAGCGGTAAGGCAAACCGCGGCGGCTTACTTCTGCCAAATATTTTATAGCTACCAATCAAGTATACATCCCCGAGAGCCGCCTGACAGGAACCCCCCAACAAGTTTTAAAGAAAACTATACATCTACTGCAAATACTGCAAAATTCAGGTTTAAAAATATTTTCCTTCTGATAAACTATCCCAACCCTAAACAGTCTCGCTGAATAACCGAACTATATAACTTTTATGAATAAAAAACCTTAAAAAGCTTTATACTTTTTTCTTTTTATGACGGTTTTTCCGTAATCTTTTTTTACGCTTATGTGTTTTTATTTTATGACGTTTACGTTTTTTACCACTTGGCATACAACTATACTCTGTTCGCTTCAGAATTCATAACTAGGTTTTTAAATTCATTTGAGGGTTTAAAAACTGGAATCTTTCTGTCGGGAACTGGTACCTCCTCACCTGTTCTTGGGTTACGCGCTTTGCGAGCTTTGCGGGGTTTAATCTTGAAAGTGCCAAAACCACGGATTTCAATATTCTTACCGGTTTCTAAGCTTTTTTTAATTGCATCAAGTAAACTATCAACTGTTGCCGCTACATCGGTTCTTGTCAAACCGGTTTTTTCAGCAACTTGCTCAACCAGATCAGCTTTGGTCATTTCAATCCTCCTATTTAATTTCTTCCATTTATAGTCAAACTAGAACATCCACTGCAACTGTTTTTAGTACATCCGCTGCAACTTGAACCGGTTGATCCGACAAACACAGATGAACACTTAAAACCGCAAACTGAAAGCTTCTGTTCAATTTCCGAAGACCCGCATGAGGGGCAGACTGTTTCCTCGTTTCCTCTCACCAACTCTTCAAAATCACTGTTACACTGTTTACAATTATATTCGTATATCGGCATAAATCCACTAAACTCAACTATTTATAGATATACTCCAATTTAGGCCATGTTTCTTTCGAGATACTAATATCCAATAAAACGGCGGCTTTTTGCGCTAAATAATCCATTAGACCCGGACGGCGCTGATATTCTTTTACAACTTTTGGATCATCTCCCAAGCCGGCCATCTCGCCAGCTAATACGATAGCATCCTCAAGTCCGCCCAGTTTATCAACCAAGCCAAGCTCAAGGGCTTGATTGCCTGTAAATATCGACCCGTCAGCAATATCCTCAACTTGCTCAATATCGAGATTGCGCGATTGCGACACAGCTAAAACAAATTGATTATAAACATCATCAATCGCCGTCTGAAGCATCTCTTGTTCTTTCTGGGTCATCTCCCGCGACATATTGCCAACATCCTTTAAAGCACCAGACTTGACAACCTCTAACTGCATTCCAACCTTGTCCATCAACCCCTCAAACGTGTAAAATGAGAAAATAACACCAATTGAGCCGGTTAATGAGCCGGGGTTGGCTATAATGGTATCAGCTGCGCAGGCAATATAATATCCGCCGGAAGCCGCCAGCGATGAAATAGATACAACAACATAAGTGCCATCATTCCGAACTTTAACTATTTGGTCGTATATTTCCTGTGAGGGCGCTACTGCTCCGCCGGGGGAATTAATTCTTAGCACAATGACAGGAATAGAACTGTCATCGCTGTATTTTTTCAACTGACGGACAATATCCTCTGAGCTTTCGATAATACCCTCAACTTCGATAAGAGCAACCTTATCGCCAACCGAGACAAGCGGCATGCCTGTATAGTTGTGGGTCAGGCTCCAGATAGAAACGCCTATCATAATAACGAAAAGCGCCGCTACGCTGGCAATGACTATCCACAATACGATGTTGCGAGTACTGGCCATAATTGGAGTGAAATGTAAATCAACCTCTGGCTAATGTCAAATCATTTCTTAAGTTACCGAGCATAAATTTTTAATTTTTTGCCTTTTGTCAATTTTGAGGGATTGGAAATGTTGTTCCATTCTACAATATCTTGAATCGTAACGCCGAACATTTTGGCAATTTCCCAAAGATTGTCGCCCCTTTTGACTTTATATACTGTTGGAGAAATTTTATTTAATGCTAAAGTATTACTTGAACCAGTTTGTGGAATCTTGAGTTTCATATTGGGATAGATAGTGTTGGACTTTAACCTGTTTAGTTTTTTAATAGCTTTAACAGGCACGCCAAACTTTTTAGCCATTTTAGATAATGAATCTCCTCGTTTGACAATATAGACATTATTAGAACTCTTGGCGTTTCTTTGATTCCCCTTTTTGCCGGGGATAATCAGCTTTCTTCCCGGATAAATTCTGTTCGATGTTAGACTATTGGCTTTTTTCAAACTGCTTAAGCTCACATTGTGAGCGCGGGAAATCTCCCATAAAGTCTCGCCTCTTTTGACATGATAAAAGCCGGAACCATTTGGTACAACGTTGCTTCCACGGGATGAATAAATTTTTCCTGAACCTTTAGTAGTGGGCACCATTAAAGTGTGGCCGGAATAAATCCTGTATGGACGCTTGATATCATTAGCCGCAATAATCGATGACATAGAAACGCCGTACTTTCTGGCGATTGTTGAAACGGTTTCGCCTCGTCTGATTCTATGCCTGACCCAATTAGTATTTTTCTCAGAGGGGATTTCGGCATAGGCAGCCAGAAGCTTATCTTTTGTGCCTACCGGAACTTTCAGCTTATAGTTTTTGTAATTTGGAGGTGTTGCACCTCTTAGCAGTTCGGGATTCAGAAGTTCAAGGTCGACAACTGATATGCCTGATTTGGCTGAGATATTGCCGAATGTCATGCACTTGGAGACCTCGACAGTTTCCCATGAGATAGGCTTTTCATAAGTTGGAAAGAAACCGTATTTTTCAGGCTGTTTGGCAATAATGACAGCCGCCATAAAAAGCGGCACATAATTGCGGGTTTGCTTTAATAATTTGAGTTTCCAGAAGTCTCTTGTTTTACGTTTTCTAATCTCTCTTCTAACTCTTCCCTCGCCGCCGTTATAACTGGCTAAGGCTAATTCCCAACTATCAAATTCATCGTGCAAGTCTTTTAAATAGCGGGCAGCGGCGCGAGTGGATTTTTCAAAATCGCGTCTTTCATCATACCACCAGTTGCGTTTCATCCCATATCTTTTGCCGGTTGCATAAATAAACTGCCAGAAACCTACTGCTCGGGCATACGAATAAGCATGAGGATTAAACCCGGATTCTATCAACGGCAAATATACTATATCATGCGGTATGCCTTCTTCCCTGAGGATTTGCTCCATTAATGGCATATACCGTCCGGAGCGGCTTAAATATTTCTCGAATGTATCATGAGCCACTGTTTGCAAATATGCTAACGAGTTCTCGACTTTTTCGTTGAAAACAATCGGCACATCATAAACAACAGAATCTTTCTCGAAATGATGAAACTTGCCGGATTCCTTTAAATCTTTGAAATTCTTAATATCAGAAAAGAGGTCGCGGAAAGCGGCCGCCGAGCCTTCGGAATAAAGCACTCCCGATGTCATCAATGTTAGACGATAATCAGATTCTATCTCTTTTAAAAGCGTTTCCATCCATTGAGCTTCCGTCGGGAAATATTCAGCATCAAACTCAAGCTCGGATAAAACCAGCAAAGCCGCCTCAAAAGCTGCCTGAGATGAATCCAGTGAATTTTGCTGATAATAGATAACCCCATCGGTATAATATGATTCCGATTCGCCCAGCGCTTCGCGTATATCTGACCGCAGGCTCGAATTATCCTCAATGATAATATCAGCCGCGTTTATTTCATCGCCGTTCTGGTTATTGCCATTTCGAGCGGCAGGCTGGTTGGGGGTTAAGTTCTGTGAGCCATATTGTGAACAGCTAATGATGACAGCAAGTAAGAAAACTATGATAGCAAAAACACTATTTTTCAAAAATACCTCTCTTATTTTCATAACCTGTTGCATATAAGATTATTATCAAAATATGTCAAGTCTTTTTCAAGTATTTATCACAAATCTTGTAAATTATATTGGCATAATCTTTCTTTGTTGAATCAAACCAGCGAATGTTTTTCACCTTGCGAAACCAGGTAATCTGCCTTTTGGCATAATTGCGATGGCGCTGTTTGATTTTATTTATTGTCTGGTCTTTATCAATATTTTTATCAAACAGATAAGATATCATATCATTATAGCCAACCATCTTCTTCTTACGCAGCACATCCAGAAAAGGTTTTAGATTTAACACTTCCTGCTCAAAACCAGCATCAATCATATCATCGACACGTTTATTAATCCTGTTATATAAAATATCTCTTGCCGGCATGAGTCCCAGCCATAGCGGCTTACCCGTTTTCCGGTAGTCTCCGTTTTTTTGTATTTCCGAAATCGGCTTGCCTGTCAGTTTATATATCTCGATAGCCCTGATTAATCGCGAGGAATGCCGAGGATTGATTTTTTCAGCGCTTGCCGGGTCTATCACGGCAAGCATCCGGTGAAGTTTTTCGGGACCATCCTGTTGGCATATTTGTTCAAGTTCCCGACGGTATTCCTCATCCGGTTCGGGCGCTTTAAATAAACCCTCGGTTATAGCTTTTAGATATAAACCGGTGCCGCCGACTATTATCGGCAGTTTATTTCTGTCTGTAATATCATTGATTAAATCTTTTGCCAGCGAGGCAAACCTGAAAGCTGAGAATTTTTCGTGAAGTTCTAAGATATCTATCAGGTGATGCTTTACTCTCAGGCATTCATCGGGTGTTGGTTTGGCTGTGCCTATGTTGGTATGTTTATATATCTGACGCGAATCGGCGTTAATGACCTCGCCGTTATATCGAAGAGCTATTTGTATTCCAAGGCTGGTTTTGCCGGAACCTGTAGGTCCGCAGACTATAATGTATTTCATCGCCGTTTGAATATTTTTTCCAAGTCTTCGCGAGAGATTGAAACTACTGTCGGCCGTCCATGCGGGCACTGGAAAGGTTCTTGGCATTCAAAAAGACGATTGAACAAACCCTGCATCTGTTCCTGAGACAACGATTCGCCCGCTTTGATAGCGGCATGGCAGGCAACTGATGAGGCTAACGCCATAACGGCGTCCTCGCCGGTAGAAAGATTATCAGAAAAGCTGTTTAACAAGTTTCGAAAGATATCCTCGATGGCGGAGCTTTCAAAATAACACGGCACGCCTCTTATTATTACCGCTCTGCCGCCGAATGGCTCAATCTCAAATCCCAGACGTTCTAAATAATTCCGGTGTTTTTCGAAAACAGCCATCTCTTCGGGTTCGAGTTCAATCGAGAGATCGAAAAGTAATCGCTGCGAGGCGCCGGGACGTTCGCACAGGTTATTTAAAGCCGCCTCGTAGAGTATTCGTTCATGTGCTGTATGCTGGTCAATCATCCAGATTTTACCATCGCGAAACCCCATAATAAATGTATTATAATATTGCTGAAACCTTTCGCCGCCGATATCGAGTTCCTGTTCCGCCTCTTGAGTAATCTGAGAGTCTTTATCATCCGGGCAGCCGTGATTGGTGTTGTTTCCATGACTGTATTTTATAACTATCTCCGATTTATGTCCTGCTGGCTGATGGGTTTCGCTGTCTGCCATTCTGCTTATCGTGCCTTTGAAATCGCTTTTGTTGTTCGCAATAGAATGGGCTGTAAAAAGCGCCGGAACACGCACCGCCGTTTCGACAAGCTTCCGTAATTTCGAATAGAGATATTTCTCATCGGCAAATCTGACCTCGGTTTTAGCCGGATGAACATTAACATCGACAGCGGACTTGTCAATATCAATGAACACAGCCGCCATCGGAAAAAATCCCGAATCCAAAGCGTTGCCATAGCCCGAACGGATAGCATGCATGAGAGAAACATCATATATCGGGCGGCCATTGACATTCAGATGAATCTGGTTGCGGTTGCCGCGGCTAATTTCGGGGCGCGTTACGAAACCGTGAAGGTGAAGCCCCTCAAACGAATCCTCTACTTCAATAAGATGGGAGCTGACCTTATTGCCCCACAAGCGGGATAATCGGTCAATCAGTTTCTTGTCATGCGGGTAGTTTAATATCTCCTTTTTGTCTGATACCATTTTCATGGCATTAGTGAAGCGGCTGACAGCATATTTGCAGAAAATAGCTGTGGCTTTACGCGTTTCGGAGGTGTCGGATTTTAGAAACTTGCGCCGGGCAGGAGTGTTGTAAAATAGCTGTTTGACAGAAACCACGCAACCCTGGCGCGCCGGCGCCGGGTCGAGCAGGATTTCATTACCGCCCTCTATCCTGATTCGAGCGCCCTCTTTGGCTCCCGCTACTGCGCTCGTCATTTCTACAATCGAAACTGAGGCTATCGCCGGCAAGGCCTCGCCTCGGAAACCATAGCTGGCAATCGCCTGAATGTCAGCCTCATTTTCCAGCTTGGAGGTAGCATGACGGTCGAAAGCTAAGCGAAGCTGGTCGCGCGGGATACCGCTGCCGTTATCTACCAGCTTGATAAGTCTTGTGCCGCCGCGTTCGATAGTCAAGTCGAGCGTATCAGCGCCCGCATCAAGCGCATTCTCGACTAACTCTTTAATCACAGAGGCGGGATTTTCTACGACTTCACCGGCGGCGATTTTATCGATTAGCAGTTCCGGCAGTTTTTTTATTCTGGGCACAGTCATCATCATTTGGTGGTTGGCGTACGTCCTATTGCACCAAAAGGCATCATACGAGGCAGGCAAAGAGCCATACAAGAACGTATGTCGCCCGCATAATTAATCATCATAAACATAACTAATACTTTTACTGTAAAGTGGGGGAGATTTCAAGGATTATTTTTGGGGGCAATAAAACGTGGCATATTTCATGTGGATTATAAATCCTAATCATCAAAGTGGGGATAATCGAGTTTGTCGATGTCTAATTCATTATTTGCCGAAGCGGGCAAGCCTTTTTGACGGCGCAGACGTTCTATCTCATCAAGGGGTTTTTGCAGTTTGTTGGTTCGAGCGGCAACAAGATTATTATATTCTTTCTGGGCGTCTTCGATTCGTTTGCCCATCTTGCCCATCTGGGTTTTATAAAGCTCCCATTGCTTATAGAAACTATTCAATAACGTGATAATTTTATTGGCTGTCTTTTCGAGACTGAAATTATCGACAGCCTGTCTGATAATCGCCAAAATCGCAAACAGAGTCAAGGGTGAACATAGCGCAACTTTATTCTTGATGGCTTCATCTAAAACCGACCTGTCGTTTTCGTTGATAAAAGAATACACCTGCTCGTTGGGAATAAACATTATCACCATATCAATAGTATTTTCCGCCGGATTGATATATTCGCGGGAGGTGAGGATTTTTATATGCTTTTTAACGTCTCTAATGAATAGATTTTTATACCTTTGCTTATCAACATCGTTATCGGTTTCGAGAAATGACCAGTAATTATTGAATGGAAATTTAACATCCATATTAATTTTTTGATCGTTGGGCAAAACGAACGTGAAATCCGGTCGGCCGCTTTCGGTTTCCAGATTTTTCTGCTTATAATAATTGACATTTTTAATAAAACCGGCAAGATTGAGAACATCCTCTGCCATTCTCTCACCCCAGTTGCCCCTGACCTGTGTTCTAACCAGCGCCGTAGTTAGCTTGGTTGTTGTATCGGTCAGACGATTCAACTCATTGCCGGTTCCGGTTAACAGGGTTGATAATTCGCTGTATTTAGCCTGCCGCTCCTTCTCGAATTCCTTCATGAGACCGCCGACTTTATCCAGTTCTTCTTTCATCGAATCGAAAGTCTGAGAGATTAAATCTTTCTTGCCCTGAATGTCTTTAGCTCCCAGCGCCGATTGCTCAGACAAGACGTTTTTGGCAATCTCCATATGCTGTGTTAAACTTTTGCTTAATGCCTCCATTGATATCGAATCAAAAGACTCTTTTATTCGCTGAAGGAAATTATCGAGGTCTTGAAATTTATCGGTATGTACCTGCGATACTAATTCCTTAGCCAGCTTATCGGCATCGCGTTTCTGGAAGCGGTATATTATCAGGACGATAGCCGCGCCTATTATCAATCCCGTTATCAAATAGATTAATTCAGTCATTGTATGGCTGCGGCTCCTGTTATGATATTAGATACGCAATAGCATCCGAACGGTACGCCTTTCAAACCGATGAACCCTCGATAATAATCTTAATCGTGTTCAAATGGTATCGGGAAACCCAGAAATCTCCAAATTCGATAAGATATTTAGAGGAGAACCAGGCTATAAAACCCTGGTATTCGGCTTTTGTTTTTATAACGACCCTGGTCTTGTTCTGGCTGCTATCGAATATATAGTAGCCGGTATATATTTTATTAAACTTGCTCCAGGGGAATCTCTGACGGTTCAACTCTATTGTAATCCCCCGATTTAATTCGGATTGCACAACCTCGCCTATTAAAAGCCTGTCGCCGATATTGATGCCCGGCAGGTCTTTTAAAATCAATCTTGCCGGTTTGTTTCTTATTATATCGAGTATGCTGAAATTGAGGTTAATAACTCCCTCGGTCGCCAACTGTTTTATCCAGGGGTAAACATCCGCAGGCGGAGCATTTACAGTGAACGATTTGATGGTAGTGGTTCGCGCCTCCGGCAGAAATTTATCGATTGGATATCTGGCGGCAATTTCATCCGCGGTGGCGCCATAGTTAGTAATTTGAGGAACAAATATAAACTGATAAGCCGCCAAGCCAACAATAATCAATGTTAGGATAAAAAAAAAGTATGAACGGGCGGCTATCGTGGGGAAAAATATTCCGATAATCCATTTCCAGAAAAACTTAACAATCCAGGCAATTATAAGTATAAAACCGAACAGCGCCCAGAAAGCAAAAAGTTCGGGGTTGTTGGCGATTAAAAAAGCGGCGGCGACAATAACCCAGATTACTATTGAGATGATATGTTTTAAAAGAGTGAACATATTAAATAAATGCTCCTGTTATCTTATCAAAATATCTGTCAAATGGCTGCAGTTTCATTAATTAATTTGCAATAAGCTGTTCCGATTTACCAGTTTTACTCATTCAAGCCATTATATATAAAGATATAGCTGATAAAAATCAAGTTTAAACTCGGGAGAAAGCCAGCGCCGCGTATATTTGCCGCATCGGGACGCACAACATCCATAAACAATCGTAAGTTATAATCTGCAGCTTTACATTCTTATCCTATTATCTCGAATATTTCGCTATGTTCAGGGAATCTGCCCATCGCTTTTTTAGAAAAGATAAGTTTACCATCCCTGACAATCTCAAACACGCCGCCCCCTGATTTTATCAGCTCGACATTCATATCATACTTGCTCTTTAAAGCATCAGCCAGACTGGCCGCTTTCGGCAGATAATTTCATTCTGCGCAATATTCGATTGAGATATTCATTGTTTCTCCTTTAATGGCTGTTTCGAAATATTGATATGCTTAGTTATACCTGTCTAATCATTATATTTCGGTGTCCGCTGTTTGAATCCGATAATCCGATTCATTATCTGTTGTCTTCGCCGAATCAAGCAAGTCGTTTTTTAATGAGGCAATTATCGCTCTATCGTCATCAGTCAATATTTCCTCTGCCAAGGCTTTGAAATCCTCGGCGCCATAGGTGGAACCATAACGGGTAATAGCGCAGCCTAAAGACGGCGTCTCGGCAAGTCTCACGTTTTTTCTAATACAGGTTTTAAACATCAAGGGGCCAAGGTACTCGGAGGCTTTCATCTGGTCGAGAATTGATTTGGACAGGTTGGTCCGGGTATCGAACATGTTTGGCAAAATGCCGGCGATTTTCAGGTTGGGATGAAATTTACGTTTAATCTCACCCAGAGTTTCGAAAAATGGTATGGTGCTTTCGAGGGCAAGTATTTCTGTTTGCAGAGGGATTATAATCTCATCCGAGGCGCATATGGTATTTATAGTCAGAAGACCGTAGGAGGGTGCGCTGTCGATTATTATATAGTCGTACTCATCTAATGTTTTCAGTTTTTCCCGAAGTATATGCTCGCGATTGTCAAAAGTTAATAATTGATCTTCAACCGCTCGCAGGTTATAGCCCGCCGGCAAAATCCAACAATTGGTTTTGGGCCATTTGACTATCACCTCAGCAGGTTCTGTATTGTTTATAAGTATATCGCCGGTCGTATAACGGCTTTCGATTCCAGACCAGCCCGTAAGGCTTTTCTGCGGGTCCAGATCAACTAAAAGTACTTTCAGACCCAAAAGCGCTAATGCGGCTCCAAGATTAACGCTCGTTGTCGTCTTTCCAACTCCCCCTTTTAGATTAACAATACCAATAATCCTTGTCATTACCATTTCCCTTCATGAGGCTATTAAGAAGTTATCATGTTTAACAGGCTGTCATATTAGTCCTACAGCATAGGAACTAAACAGATTTAACTGATTCTACAATATTTAATTATTCGGTTTTCACTAAGTTCTACGTAATAAAAGCAGTTCAAAAAATTATATCTACTTGCTCCGTATTACTATCAAAAGAATTTTAATACCAGTACTTTGTTATTCACCTCAATTTAAAAAGCATACAGTTTCATCGGGAATTATATCAATCGCTGTTATCATCCTTGTTGTTATCGCCGGATGATTCAATTATTTTCTTAGCCACGATTACTTTGGCCGGACGCAAGACCCTGCTGTTATGGAAATATCCTTTTTGAAGTTCCTCTACAATGATGCCGTCATCTTTGTCGCTGACCTCTTTTTGCATAACTGCCTCGTGATAAACCGGGTCGAATTCTTCATCAACAGCCTTAATCTCTTTCAAGCCGCGTTTCCGAAGCGTTTCTTTCAGCTTATTTAGAATCATCTCGATGCCTTGCTTTAACGTTTTAATATCATCAGTATCCTGGTGCAAGGCTCTATCGAAATCATCGACAACTTCCAACAACTGAAAAATAAGGCTGCTTTCGGCAGTTTCGGTCAGACGGGAATATTCGCGGGCAGTTCTCTTTTTATAGTTTTCAAATTCGGCGGCTAATCTTAGATATCTGTCATTAAGCTGCTGATACTCTTCCGATTTTTCTATATCTACAACCGGATACTCGATATTGTCGCTGTTTTTATGAGCGCCGGGTTTTTCTTTTGGTTTATTATTTTCCTTATGTTCTGGTTTCTTTTTCTCTTTTTTATTTTTAGTCATCTTGCCTCGATTAAATTTTTTATTTGCTAAGTTAATTACTAAAATTTAGAGAATATGTCAAGATTATTTAAGGCGGGAATTTCCTGAAATATTTTCAACATAGCAGATCGTGTAATAAGCTCGTCTGAGGTTGTATGACCGACCTGCGATAAACTAAAAATATTTCGAGAAACACCGAAATATAATATCAGTTGACATCGATAGAAAAAGGCTTTAATTTCCTGAAAATATGCAGCTGTAGCTCAGTTGGTTAGAGCGTCTGACTGTGGATCAGAAGGCCGATGGTTCAAATCCATCCAGCTGTATTTATTTTAAAGGAATCGAATATGGCAAAACGCGCTAAAGCCCGATTGCCCAGAGGTTTTCGGGATATTTTTTCAGAGGACTATAAACTTCGCCGGCAGATGATTGAAGCAATCCGGGCAGTTTATGAAAGCTATGGTTTCGAGCCTATTGAGACGCCGGCGGTCGAGTTTGTCGAGACGCTGGGCAAATTCCTGCCCGAATCCGACCAGCCTGATGCCGGTATATTTGCGTTTAATCCAGAGGACCAATGGCTGGCTCTGCGGTATGATTTAACAGCGCCGCTTTCACGAATAGTTGCCATGTATAAAGAATTGCCGCGTCCGTTTCGACGTTATCAGGTAGGGCCGATATGGCGTCTGGAAAAACCAGGTCCCGGCCGTTACCGCGAATTCTACCAGTTCGATATTGACACTGTCGGCACCGGCTTGATGGCCGCTGATGCTGAAATATGTATGATTATGTGCGACTCGTTAGAGGCGCTGGGATTCAAGAGGGGCGAATATATAATTAAAGCAAACAATCGCAAAATCCTTGACGGCTTAATAGAAGCAGCTTTTGAAAATATCGGCAAAGAGAAACATTGCGAACAAATTAAAAAATGGTTTGAATCAGGCTCAAAAGACAAACATATAGATTTGTCTGAAATAACTCCCGAACTCATGTATAAACACAAGCTCGATATAATGCGTTGTATCGACAAACAGGATAGAATCGGCATTGATGGGGTTGTCAAGCTTTTGAAAACCGGCAGGGAAGATGAAACAGGCGATTTCAAATCAGGTTGTTTTTTGGATGATAAACAGGTATCATCGATTATTAATTTCCTCAAACTTGATTGTAAAAGCAGGGCAAGTTTTCTTGATGGCGTTGCCAATCTCGAGTTAAGCGATATTGGCAAAGAGGGTTTGAGCGAGCTTAAAGAGATTGATAAATTCCTTGCCGATGCCGGATATAATGATGATAGAATTGAATTTGACCCCAATGTCGTTCGAGGGTTGGATTATTATACCGGCCCTGTGTATGAGGCGCTATTAACTATTGAGACTGTCGATGAAAAGGGCAAGCCTATTCAGTTTGGCAGTGTTGGCGGCGGTGGACGGTATGACAATTTGGTCGAGCGGTTTACCGGACAAAAAATAATGGCAACCGGCGCATCGATTGGTGTTGACAGACTTCTTATGGCATATAAACAGCGTGTTAATGAGAAATATAAAACAGCTACATCCGTTCTGATAACAGTTATGGATCGTCCGATGCTGGCTAAATACCAGAAAATGGCAGAGGAAATCCGTCGGGCAGGAATAACCGCCGAGCTTTACCTTGGCAAGAAAGGCATCGGCGCCCAGACAAAATACGCCGATAAGCGAGGCATTATTGTGGCAGTGATTGCTGGTGAGGATGAGTTCAACAAAAACGAGGTAACGCTTAAAGACTTGCGCCTCGGCTCACGGTTGGCTGATAAAATCACCGACCGCGATGAATGGCGTAAAGACCAGCCGGCGCAAATTCAGGTATCGCGGGATAAGCTGGTTGAGGCGGTAAAAGATATTCTAAGCAGATATCAGTAAATCGCGCAGTATTTTAAAATCACAATAAATATTATCGCCATGAAATAACACACCCCTAACCCCTCTCAAGAGGGGAATAATAGATTTCCTCATTGCGTTCGTTTATCGGGTTTAAACACAGTATCTTAGGGAAAAATAGGCATCCGTGATTAAAAAAAGTGAAAAAATATTAAACTTATGGGTTGCATTAACCGTTATATTATTTTAAATATTGTTAGTTTAATGAGGAGTCGGTTTAAATTAAATATTGATAATGAAATATCCTGATAAAAATATCAAAGCTGAAAAATTTACGGCGGAAATGTTGCCCCAGGTTTCCCGGACATTCAACCTGGCAATAAAATTTTTGCCGAAAGAACTTAGCCGCTCTGTGGGGCTGGCGTATCTTTTATGCCGTATTGCCGATACTTACGAGGATTCAGACATATTAAATCCGTCCGAGAGACAGGAAATGCTTTTGAATTATGCGGCGCTTTTAGATGATTGCAATCATTACGACAAAGATTTAGTAAATAGTTTGGAAAACGCATTTGTCGATTGCAGTCAACCGCGTCAACCTGATTCAAATCAAGCCACCGCTAAAAACCTTCAATCAGCCGATGATCTTCCCAGCATAAGATTAGTTGAGAATCTGAATCTGGTTCTTTCCTCGGTGAATACTCTTCCCGCGAACCACAAAAAGCATATTTTCAACAGGGCGCAGGAGATGGCTAAGGGCATGGCTAATTATACGATGCTTGCCAGCGGCAGAGAATCGAATGTATGTTTCCTAAAAGATGAGGCTGACTGGGACAACTATTGCTACTATGTTGCCGGAACTGTCGGTCATATGCTAACCGATATTTTTTCCGATTATGCCGGTTTCTCCGATACTGCCAGAGAGAAACTTCATATATTTGGCAGGTCTTTCGGCATAGGCCTTCAGAAAGTTAATGTTTTGAAGGATGCCGTAGTTGACACTAAACGCGGAATCTGTTTTTTGCCGCAGACATTTATCGACCGTTATGGTGTCTCATTTCCTCAGTTATCTGGCACCGGTTCCAAAGGAGACCTATCAGGGCTTGTCAGCGCTGTGGTTGATGTATGCCGCAATCATTTTCAGGATTCGCTCGAATATATCAAGATTATCCCTCATAAGCAGCTTGGTTTGAGGATGTTTCTTATAGTGCCGGTTATGTTAGCTGCCGCCACGATGAGGCTGTTTTCCGATTATCCTCAGCATCTCCTTGAAAAAGGCGATATAAAACTTACCCGCAAGGATGTCTGGCGTCTTGTAAGACGGTCATTCTACTGCAAATTTTCCAATCGTCTGCTAACATATTCATTCGGGAAAATTTATCCCGGGTAAAAAGTTAATAATGGAAGATTTTAAATTTGAACCTATCGGCTATATTGAATGTCCTCAATTAAAAACTATCGATGATATTTACGATAGAAAAAAGCGCGAAAAAATCAAGGCTAAGGTTGTGCTCAACGACAAGTTCGAGGAAGCCTTAGAGGATATTGAAACATTCGATTATATCTGGTTGATTTTTATATTCAATAGAAATATCGGTAAAGGGTATAAAACAAAATTTAAACCCCGACCTGACCCCTCTGCTGAAAGAGGCCTTTTCCTAACAAGGTCGCCCTATCGGCCAAATCCGATTGGCTTGTCATGTGTAAAACTGCTCGGACATGAAAAGAATATCTTATATTTCGAGAACTCCGATATTATTGACAGCACGCCGCTATTGGATATCAAACCATATATTCCCAACAGCGACAGTCATCCCAATTTGAGAGCGGGCTGGCTTGATAAGCTAAAATGATTTTCCAATGACTCGGGATGGAAAAATACCTGTAACCTTTGACATTTACTATTAAAATCCCTATATACAGATATGACTGAAGCAATTGCGACATTTGATATAGACGGCACACTTATAAAACGAAAAAATCCCAATTTATCCACTGCCAAAATAGACGCTATCAATAATTCGATAAATAAGGTGTTTTCTATCGACAGTATTTATTACCTCGATTTAATGAGTCCCGAGATGTACGGGATGACCGACAGATCCATCCTGCGCAAGATACTCTTTAAAATTGGCATAGATAAGTCGGTTATTGACCATAAATTTGATATTTTATTTGAAGAGATTTTAAAATATTTTTTCCAGCATCGCAAAGAGATTTGCGATGATTATATTATTCTGCCCGGAATTGTTCAGCTTCTTGATGCCCTTGAAAAACGGGGAGTAAAGCTTGGCCTTGCCACCGGAAATTTATCAGAGTTTGCCTATTGGAAACTTACCGGTGTAAAACTTGGCCATTATTTCAAATTCGGCGGATTTGGTGAGGATAATGAAGACAGGAGCGGCATTATTTCTGCGGCTCTCAAAAGAGCAAACAATTGCAGCAATACCAAAGCCTGTCATTTTGGCGATACGCCTTTTGATATTGAAGCCGCGAAATCCAATAATATTTTATCAGCGGCTATTTCATCGCAAGGCGGAGGAACTTTCGATTCTAAAACGCTTGCTGATACCGGAGCTGATTTGGTTGTGAATTCATGGGGGGAGATTGACAGGATATTAGAGCTTTTTCATAAGTAAATTAAAACTCATAGACCGCCTTATATGAATTAATCTTGCTGCTAAGCATTGCTTGGTAATAAGAGGGCGTATACGCCTAAGGCGGACGACCCTATGCGCTGCTTTATTCAGAAAATAATGGAAAAAGCCTTCTATGAATTAATCCTTGACTTGTAATCGCAGATAAAATATAAATTATCAGGTAAGCATTTTATTGTAAGGAATACTTAAATCATTATGATCTCAATTCCAATAATAGTAGATGATGTTAAAAAATTGGCGGAGTTTGCCATGACGCGCTGTCTTTATTTTACTATCGATTCGGATATTCCATTAACCGGCAGTTCCATAAGAGTCAATAAGAGAAAAATATCTTTATATATGGTTGGCTTTTCTGGCATAATCAGGAAGCCGCTTGGGAGCAAACGCACTTTTTCATCATTTCAGCTTATAGATGAGCTTTTTGACACGATTGAAACAGACCCGAATTTATTTATCGACCCGAATGATATCTGGCTGCCAAACATGATATTTAGCGATTTGCCGCATGAAAGAGGCAATATCTCTCGTCTCTTTGGTTATCCGCCGCTCAAAAGAGGCAGCGTTTATCGTATCAATGGAGATATATTTACCGAGGCATATAAGTTCAGAATGGATCAGATTTCGCAGGAACAGTTCATTGATTTCTGCAAACAGGTAGTTGATTCGACATTCTATTCGGAGGTTGAAACAATAGCTTTTAATGAATGGGAAAAACATCAGATTGATGAAACAAGGAGGCTTAAAAGCCAGCAGTAGTTTCTGATGTAATTATAAAGAAAATTATCGAGATTTTTAACGTATGAGTACGCTTGAGGCAACACTAATAGATGTCGGTTGGGGCGATTCGATTTTCATTGAAGCGGATGATAACAGCGGCCAAAAACATTACGCCCTGATTGATTCCAACGATACAACATATATGCTGTCGTCGTTTATTTATCTGAAAAGATATTTCGAGAAACAAAAGATTAAGTATGCTGATGTTAAACCGGTTTTCGATTTTATCATACTTACGCACGCGCACTCAGACCATGGCCAGGGCTTAAAGAAGATATTCCGCGAATTCGGCACGAAGCATTTCTGGTATTCAAAATCGAATAATCTCGGTGTTCTTGCCGGCTTGATGAAATACAGCAACCGGTCTAAAAATGTCGAAAACCATAAAGCTGTTAATAATCATACACCGCTGCCTTTATCATCTTTGGGGGATGTCGAGATGAAGGTTTTGTGGCCGCCTCCCAACCATATAGAAAACGATGAGAACAATAATTCGGTTGTTCTGCATTTGAAATTAGGTAACGCATCAATTGTTTTATCAGGCGATGCTGAGGAAGATGTCTGGCATCAAATAGCTGACCGCATCCCATCCGACACTAAAGTATTCAAAGTGCCTCACCATGGCTCTGTTAACGGCACCTTCGACAACTCTCATAACACACCATGGTTTTCCAATTGCCCTGCTGATGCCTTGTTAGGTATAAGCAGTCATATAAGACCATACAAACATCCCCACCGTGAGGTAATCGAACTTTTTGAAAATCATAATCGAAAGTATTTCCGAACAGATCGGCATTATCATATTACGTTTCAACTACAAGACGGCAATGTTCGGGTGAAGTATTCGCATTATAATGATGTTTAACCCCCAGGGATTTTACATGCTCGGTATCAGCATATTCGCGGCAGCTGCTCGCCGCTTAGCATATCAATGATGCGTTCAACGCCAAGCCCGCTTTTCATAGTTACTAAACCCGTATCCCGATTAGTTGTTTTGCCGATTATGCAGGCGTCGGCGCTAACAGAATCAGAATGCATAATCTCCAGCGCTTTTTCTGCATGTTTCTTCGGGATAAAAGCTATAAACCTGCCCTCATTGGCTATATATATCGGCTCAAAGCCAAGTATCTCGCAAGCGGCTTGAACCTCCTCGTCAACCGGTATGGAACTCTCATCAATTTCAATTTTATAACCGGAGCCTTTGGCGATTTCAACTAACGCAGAAGCCAGTCCGCCGCGGGTTAAATCTCTCAGGCAATGTATTTCAACTCCCGCATCAATAAGATTCATCACGCAATTTCTTAGCGGTGCGCAGTCGCTCTCTATTGTCGTTTCAAAAGACAACCCCTCGCGTTTCGCCATAACGGCAATTCCATGACGGCCTATATCGCCGCTGAGGATAATAATATCTCCGGCCTTTATGCTCGATGGGTCAATAGTCAAAGCATGTTCGATAATACCGATACCGGCAGTATTGATAAACACGCCATCGCCTTTACCTTTATCTACAACTTTAGTGTCGCCGGTTATTATTCTGACTCCTGCTTCTTTGGCAGTCCGGCCCATAGATATGGCTATTTCCCAGAGCGTTTCTATAGGCAGCCCCTCCTCTAAAATGAAGCCAGCGCTAAGATACAATGGCTTTGCGCCGCACATTGCCAGGTCGTTAACCGTGCCGTTAACCGCCAGCGTTCCGATATCTCCTCCGGGAAAGAAGAGCGGGCTTATAACATACGAATCCGTTGTGAAAGCCAGCTTGCCGGCGCCCGGATTAATAACCGCCCCATCATGTTCTATTTCAAGCTCCGGATTTTCGAATGACTGCTTGAATATCCTGTCGATTAACTGATGCATTAATTTGCCGCCGCCGCCATGGGCTAATAGAATGTTGGGGTAATCAGATATTGGTACAGGGCAATTTAAGTTTAGTTCATTATACGTTTTCATAATTGTCGCTCTTGGTTTATTGATTTTGATTGCTTATAACTTTTCGATAGCGATAATAGGCGGCGCAGGCTCCCTCAGAGGAAACCATAGTGGCGCCTAATGGATTTTCAGGCGTACAGCGTTTGCCAAAGGCTTTACACTCCGGCGGCTTTTTCAGGCCCTGTAGGATAAGCCCGCTTATACACTCCGCCGATTCTTTGCTATCGAGACCGGAGATATCGAATTTGTTCTCAGCATCATACTCTGTATATTTATCAGCCAGCGTCAAACCGCTGTCGGGAATTTCTCCTAAGCCGCGCCAAGTGCGATTGACCACCTTATAGACTTCTCTCATTAATTTCTGAGCTTGTATATTTCCTGCTCTTTGCACTGCGCGCGCGTATTGATTTTCGACAAAAGCTCGACCTTGTTCAAGCTGAATTATGTTCATATGAATGCCCTGCAGGATATCTAACGGCTCAAAACCCGTTACGGTGATGGGAACCTTATACTTTAAGGCTATCTTTTCATATTCGGCGAATCCCATTATGGTACAGACATGGCCGGCCGCTAAAAATCCCTGAACCTTGCCTGCCGGTGACGATAATATCGTTTCAATAGCTGGCGGAATCAATACCTGAGCATTCAATATCGAGAAATTTGATAACGCCAACTGCTTGGCTTGATAAACAGTCATGGCATTAGCCGGCGCGGTAGTTTCAAAACCGATGGCAAAGAATACCGTCTCTTTTGATGGATTATTTTGAGCTATTGTTAACGCATCCATAGGCGAATATACTACGCGGATATCGCCGCCCTCCGCTTTTGCCGATAAAAGATTCTTGACGCTGCCCGGCACTCTGAGCATATCACCGAAAGAGCAGAAGATAACATCATCATTCAAGGCTATCGTGATTGCTTTGTCGATAATATCTATAGGCGTAACACACACCGGACAGCCGGGCCCGTGAAGCAGAGTTATTTTATCGGGCAGTAGTTGGTCGATGCCATGCTTCAAGATGGCGTGTGTCTGCCCGCCGCAAACCTCCATGATTGTCCAGGGCTTGGTAGTTATCCGGGTGATTGCCTCAGCATATTTTAAAGCGGCTTGAGAATCACGGTATTCATCGAGATACTTCAACGATTATCATCCTCAAGTTCAATTTTAGAGATTTGATCAAGGTAGTCAAATACTGTTTCCGCTTCTTTTTCATCAACGATGTTTATAGCAAAACCGGCGTGGACTATCACATAATCGCCAATTTGCGCTTGCGGCACATAAGCCAGATTTGTTTCCTTAATCACTCCTCCGAAACTAACCTTGCCCGCTGCCATCAAAGATTCGCTATTTTCAATACTGATTATTTTACCTGGTATTGCCAGACACATTTATCTAATCCTTATCATTTAATATTTAAAGATGCAGCAAGCTGACCCAGACATATGCCGCCATCATTCGGCGGTATCAGGTGATGCCAATATGGCTGAAACCCGGATTCAATCAATCGGGCAATCGTCCGCTCGGTTAAATATTTATTTTGGAAACAGCCGCCGGTCAATAAGACTTTTTTCTCGCCTGTATTTGCTGCTATGGCTATTATCATTTCCGTTAGCGTATTATGGAATATCCTTGAGATTTCTCCTGTCGGTTTCAGGTTATCCAAATCGTCGATGATTTCAAGTATCATCGGTTCCCAGTCTATAATATATGATTCATTCTGCTTTTTCAATGCGAACTTGTATGCATCGTTTGTGCCATATTTTTCCGCTTCAAATTCAAGCTTCATGGCTGCTTGTCCCTCGAAACTAATGCGCGGTCCGAGTTTTAGAATAAATGACACTGCATCAAACAACCTGCCGGCACTGGATGCAACAGGTGCGTTTATTTTTCTTTCGAGCATCTTTCGCAGGATTTTCAATTCGTTTTGATTGAAGGCATCGGCAATAATATGTTTCCTGTCGTCGAAAATATTATCTCCGAATATTTCATACAGCAAACCCAGTGCCGACCGGCGCGGTTCATTAATCGCTTTTTCATTTCCGGGAAGCCTGAATGTTCGCAGATGCGCAGTTCGAGAAAACGAATCTTTGCTGATTGTTAAAAACTCGCTGCCCCAGATTGTGCCATTGAGACCATAACCAGTGCCATCCCAGACCACGCCGAGCGCCGGCCCTTCAATATCATTATCAATCAAGCAGGAAAGAGCATGGGCATAATGATGCTGAACTTTTAACTGCGGTATGTTCATATCGGAAATATAACTTGATGAATAATAATCCGGATGTTTATCGCAAACAATAGTGGTCGGCGTAAAATCATAAAGGTTTGCAAGAGACCTTATTACATTCTTGAAAGTATTGCATGATTGACTATTTTCCAGATCGCCTATATGCTGGCTGATGAAAGCCTGATTGCCGATTGATATAGCAATACTGTTTTTTTGATGAGCACCAACTGCCAGACGGGGAGGGATTTTATCGGTTAATGGAATAGGCAACGGCGCATAACCGCGAGCGCGGCGCAATATCAATTCGCGCCCCATCATTACCCGCACGATGGAATCATCAACATGATTGACAATAGGACGATTGTGAACCAAGAATATATCGGCGATGCTCCCCAAGCGGCTTAACGCTTCATGATTATCAATGCATAACGGTTCATCCGAAAAGTTGCCGCTGGTCGCTACTACCGGAAACCTTAGTTCAGCCATCAGCAGATGATGCAATGGCGTATAGGGAAGCATTATCCCAAGATAGGGGTTATTCGGCGCAGCAAGGGCAGAAACACCAGCCGGACTTTCAGCGGCATTATGTTTTCTCCTCAACAGCAAAATAGGTGATTCCGGCGAACTAAGTAGTTGGCGTTCCAGTGCGGAAGTTTCGCAGTCGGATGCAGCCGTGTCCGAGTCGGGATACATCAGGGCAAATGGTTTTTCCATACGGGCTTTTTTATACCGGAGACGGGCGACAGCTTGTTCATTTCTAACGTCAACAATAAGCTGAAAGCCGCCTAATCCCTTTAGAGCTATTATCTCGCCGTTTCGGATAGCATCGCAAGCATTAAGCAAGGCTTCATTATGAGATGCTAAAATACTTCCATTCTTGTCCCACAATTCAAGGCGCGGCCCGCAATTGGGACAGGCATTAGGTTGAGCATGGAACCGCCGATTGAGAGGGTCTTCATATTCAGACCGGCACTCATCACACATTGTAAAAGTTTTCATCGTTGTATTTGAGCGGTCATAGGGGAGAGCTTCAATAATGCTGTATCGCGGCCCGCAATTCGTGCAATTGGTGAAAGGGTATTGATAGCGCCGGTTGTTTGGATCGAATATATCATGCAAACAATCTGAGCAGACAGCAATATCAGGCAAGACCAAAGCGGTTTTCTCACCTGATAGTTCGCTTTCTTTTATTGTGAAGCCATCATATCCAACCGTATCGGCAATTTCATATTTAACGCTTTTTATTAGCGAATGCGGAGGGCTTTCAGTTTGAGCGCGAGTTAAAAATTCATTTAATGTTTCAATGTTTCCTTCAAGTTCTATTACTACCCCCTGCGCAGAGTTGCTAACCCATCCCGGAATTTTAAGCTGCGTTGCCAAACGATAAATAAAGGGGCGGAATCCTACCCCCTGAACAGCGCCCTGTATCCATATTTTCAAACGGCAATTTTTCTTCTTTTCCCCTGATAGTATTTTTATATCTATAGACATTTTCTTGTTCACTTTGAATCTTCAAAGCTGCGAATGCAGGTTATCTCACTCGCAAGCCGGCGATCTTTACTGCGCCTCTATGATACCCATCCGGAAACAACCGTTCCAGCTCTTCCAAATCGATGTGGTTTTCTTCACAGGTCTCATAGACCGTGGGAACATCATTGTTGTCATTAAAATATTTGCGAAGAAACATTATAATTTGCCAATGCTTGTCGGTCAGTTTGCCGTTTGGTATTTTCATATCATAAGCTCTGCAGGCGGCATAATATTCATTCCATTCATTGGGGTTCAGCAAGAATCCGCGCACATCAACAGCGTATGTCTTCTCAGCGGCTAATAAGTTATGATTCTCAGTAACCAATTGTGATTCATTATCCCCAATATACCCCTCTTTATAGGTAATGCCTGCAAGTTTACAAGCGCCTCTAAGATATCCACTGGGGAAAAGCCTTTTTAGATTTTGGAGATTCAAGCCGTTTTTTATGGAAACTTCAAAAACAAGAGGGCATTTCCCTGTTTCCTTGAAAGTATTGCGAATGAAATAAATAATATCCCAGTGTTCCTTCGTTAAACTATGGATTATTTTAGCTCCTATAGCCATTCCTTCAGCATAATTCTCATCCCAATGATTAAAGTTTATTAGAAAATCTCTTGAATCTACTTCATAAGACTTATTATTGTAAGTAAAGGTACCCATACTGACTCCTTATTTAAGAACCGCCAATTTTATTCAAGGTAGTACTCCTTTAATACTATCAACTGATTTATTTAATATATTTTACCGTTTCAATGCTGTCAAGTTAATGTATCGGATTTCTCACTCTCCGCCGCGGCGGAGAACCAGACCTACCTTAAATCTGCTTTTAATCATAGATTTTGCAGTTGATATTTTAGCAGTAAATTTAACTTGTCATACATAAGTGGGGCGTATTGCATACGTTCTCTTTTTTTCAGACGAGCCTACAGACTGCCTTTTTTTAATCTGCTTTCAATTTCATTGCTTGGAAATATTATTTATTTCCTTCTCAATTAGATCAATAACTTCATAAGCGGCGCTTTCAACTTCCGGAGTTAGGCCGATTCCAGCTGAAAAATCAATACCCTCTATGCCGAAGACAATTAACGAATCGGGGATTTCCCCCAAGCTTTTAGCCAATTCTATCGATTCGACTAAGCTGATTGAATGAGTTGAATATCCGGTAAATATCTCGCCGGGAATCGTCTCATTCAAAGCGTCAAACCTATAAACTGTTCCGGATTTGGCTGATGAAATGACTGCATCTATAATGAAAACCGCATTATCATTCGACCATATATTCATAAGAGCCGCACCATCGCTGACACCATCAATCACTTTAACATCATCAAGCTTCATCGCTTTAATTTTTTCAACAGTATATAATCCGACTCCATCATCTTTTCGATACTTATTACCCAATCCTATAACTAGTATAGAATTATTTATTTTCATGGTTAGTCCGTTTAATCGCGGTTAATATTAAGTTTTAAAAAATGACAGGAACAAGATATGCAGGGATCATAGTTGCGAACCGCCTGTTCGCATTTCCAAGTAAGGTCTTCCTTGGATAGGTCGAGATGTTTGGGGACAAAAGCCATCAGGTCGCTTTCGACAGTTTTTTGATTTTGCGAGGTTGGCGGGATAATTCTGGCATCCCGAATAACACCGTAATCATCGATTTTGTAATGATTATACAGTAGTCCACGGGGAGCCTCGGAACAGCCATAACCTACGCCCGCCCTTGGAGCGACTTCAATGAAAGGCTTGTCCGGCATCTCGTAATTTTCGATAATCTTTATAGCTTCCTCGCAGGCAAAAAGCGTCTCGACACTTCGCACGATAATACTTTTAAAGGGATTATTGCATGTCTTTGAAAGCCCGGCTTTCTTAGCAGCCTCCTGAGCAATCGCGGGAAGCTTATCGAAATTGAGGCTATAGCGCGCCATCGGACCGACGAAATAAGAACCGCGTTCTTTAATAACCGCATGAAGCGAGGTTGAATGTTTCACATGTTCTTCTTCAAAATGATTAAGGAACTCGCTAATATTAATATCCAAGCCCTTGCTTGAAATTATCTGCTCGCCGATAAGCGGATACTCATCCGGGTGGCAAGTGGAAACGAATTCATAATCCTGCTCAAAATCGGGGAACGGCAAGGTTGAAACCCAGCGAACCGTTTCAAGCGAGGCATCCCTGGCCCATTTTAAAGATTCTAATATAGCGCTTAGCTTCTTTTTGGTTGGGACTTTATAGAAACCGCCCACCTTGACGCTTACAGGATGAATCTCCCGTCCGCCCAAAAGTATAATCAGGTCATTGCCGATTTTTTTCAGCTTTAACCCTTGCTTTACGACATCCGGATGATCCTTTGACATCAAGATAGCATCCTGATAGCCGAGAAAATCGGGGGCATGCAGCATGTAGATATGCAAGGCATGGCTTTCAATCCATTCGCCGCAATATAGCAAACGCCGCAGTTCGCGAAGCTGGCCATCCACCTTGACTCCGCATATGCTTTCCATAGCATGAACTGAACTCATCTGGTAGGCGACCGGACAGATGCCGCAGATACGAGCCGTAATATCCGGTGCTTCCGTGAATTTTCTGCCGCGCAGGAAAGCCTCAAAAAAACGAGGCGGTTCAAATATCTTGAGCTTGGCGGATGTAACCTTGTCGCCTTTTATTTTGATATCTAACCCGCCTTCACCCTCAACACGAGCTAAGTAATCTACTTTTATAGTTCTACTTTTCATGGGCTTCGCTCTCTTTCCTGAATGGCTCTGCGTAAGCATTGAATCCTCTTAAAGCCCTTATAATGTCATCTTTACTAACGCCCAGTTTGCTGTAACAATTGCTGAGCGAGCTGGTATTAGGGGTTTCTTTCGGGCCAAAACAGCTGTAACAACCGCGATTAAACGAGGGACAAATCGCATCGCATCCGGCTTGTGTTACCGGTCCCAAACATGGAGTTCCATGAGCCACCATCACACAGACATTGCCTTTTCTTTTGCACTCCATGCACAAGCTGTAGGAGGGAATATTAGGTTTTCTGCCGTTTAGCAAGGCGCTTATAAGCTCAACCAACTGATATTTATTAATCGGACAGCCGCGCAGCTCGAAATCTACGAAAACATGGTCGGCTATCGGAGTCGACTTGTTTAACGTTTTGATATATTCCGGGTTTGCATATACTATAGAGATAAATTCATTAACATCTTTGAAATTTCGCAGGGCTTGAATGCCTCCCGCTGTGGCGCAAGCGCCGATAGTAACAAGAATCTTTGAGATTCGGCGGATTTTATGAATGCGTTCCGCATCATGAGGTGTAGTTATCGAACCCTCCACCAATGAAAGGTCATACGGGCCTTTGGCAATTGCCCGCGAGGCTTCCGGGAAATTTGCAATATCAACAGCGCCGGCAACCGTTAGCAATTCATCCTCGCAATCCAAAAGACTTAACTGACAGCCGTCGCATGAAGCGAATTTCCAAACAGCAAGCTTTGGTTTTCGTATTGGAGTCATATTAAATTTCCCGTTTCAAATATATGTCTTTAATATAATCATAACAATAAACCGGCCCGTCCTTGCATATAAATTCCGACCCCATCTGGCAATGACCGCAGAGACCTATACCGCATTTCATATTTCTTTCCATTGAAACATAGATTCGGTCATCGGAGATGCCCCTTTTCTGAAGCGATAGCGCCGTGAAACGCATCATAATTTCAGGTCCGCAAACCATGGCGATTGAACTCAATGGATCAAAGGGGGCTTTACCTATCAGGTTGGTTACAACTCCGACATTGCCTTTCCAGTCGCCGGCAGCGCGATCGACAGTGATATGGGTTTCTATATCAAACCGCGACCGCAGCTTCATTAATTCCTTACGGAAAAGGATGTCATCGGGCGTTCTGGTTCCATATAAAATCACGACTTTTCCGTATTCTTCTCTATGCGCCAAGACATGATATACAACCGGACGCAATGGCGCCAAACCTATGCCGCCCGCCACTATTACAACATCATAGCCGTAAGCTTTCTCTGCCGGCCAGCTTGTGCCATAGGGACCGCGTATGCCAATGGAATCGCCGGTTTTTAATTTCCACATCGCCTTGGTAACATTTCCGACAGCTCGCGTCGTATGCACCAATATATTTTGTTTGCTTGGGTTGCCGCTAATAGAAATCGGCACTTCACCCACTCCAAAGACATAAAGCATATTGAATTGCCCCGGAGTAAATGAATGATTTTTGACTCGACCCTTGGGAACCAACTCCATCGTGAAAGTATCATGGGTCTCCTTAATCACCCGTTCAACAAGATAGGGCTGAGTCGACATCGGGTCGGCCATAAGAGCCTCGCTGGACGAATTATTCTTCTGTTTGCGGGCCATAAATATCCATTAACTGCAGTCTGGTAGCATTCATCCGTTCGGCTATCACCAGTGCGAATCGTTTCATTATCTCATAACCAAAATCGTGGTCATCATCACATTTTCCTCTGAGGCATTTGCCGTCAAGAGCAACTGCCCGAGTCATCTCTAAAGCGCGGGCATCAAAATGCCAGTGATAAGGGGGCACCAGCCATGACCATCCGGTTACCTCCCCTTCCTTTCTGGTTTGAATAACAACTGCTCCCTTTTGTGGAATGAAAGTTTCGATATTTACTTTGCCCTGACGAATGAAATAGAACGAGTTGGCTTCCTCTCCCTCGCGAAATAAAAATTCGCCGGGTTTGAAGACAACATTTGACGCACAACCGGTGAGCAATTTGATATGCCGGTCTGCAAGCCCCTTAAGGAAGGGCTGTTCCACTAATACTCGCTCAAGCATTTCCATCTTCTACATCCTTTTTATAAATGGACGCATCATTTATTGATTTCGCTTTCTTCAATAATTGAAGCTTCTTCGGTTATATCTATACCTGCAGGACACCACGTGATGCAGCGTCCGCAGCCTACACAACCCGACATGCCGAACTGGTCGTGCCAGGCGGCTAATTTATGCATCATCCATTGACGGTAGCGGGACATCGGTGAAATACGGATACTGCCTCCGGCTATATAGGAGAAATCTAAAGTAAAACATGAATCCCATACACGCCGCCTTTGAGCTATTTGCCCTGACAGATCGGTAGTATCCTCTATGGTAGTACAGAAACAAGTAGGGCAAACCATAGTGCAATTACCGCAGGTAAGACACCGCGCGGCTATTTTTTCCCAATAAGGATTTTCAAAATTGCGCTGAAGCAGATTTTTAATTCCTGCGGCGTTTAGCTTGCGTCCCATATTATTAGAAGCATTTTCCACTTTCTTGTCGGCGGCTTCAATTTCTTTATCGCCGGCAGGATTACAGGGAACTTCTTTTAGTATTTCAGCGCCAGCCTCAGAGCCAACTTCGACAACGAAGTAATGGCGACCCTTTTCAATAACCTCAGTCAGAGCCAGGTCGAAACCCGTAATTGCTTTTGGTCCGGTATTCATTGATACGCAAAAACAGGTGCCGCTAGGATGAGTGCAGTTAACAGCTATGATGAAAACATTATCGCGGCGTTTCTTGTAGGATGGGTCGGCATAAGGTCCATCGAGGAATATCTTATCATGAATAGCAATGGCATTAAGTTCGCATGAGCGAACGCCAATAAATGCCCGCTTTGGAACCTCTTCATTATTCTTTATAATTTCAAAACCGCTTTTAGTCTTTCGAGCCTCCCACAATTTTTGCACAGGCGGATAAAGATATTTCTTCCATGAATGAGGGCTAGATGCATAACCGAACAAGGACTTGTCATCACTTTTTGTCAGTCGGTAACTAGCGTTATCTTGCTGGTCATGGAATCCGATTGGAAGTTCATCAAGCGATGAAATAGCGTCATAGACAACGGCATTTTCACTAACAATAGGTCCGATAATCTCATAACTTTTTAGAGATAGAACCTCAACGATTTTGTTCAGGTCGTTTCTGAGTGTAACGAATTTGGGTCTTTTTTTGAAATCAGCCGCTTTCATTGTGAAACCTTTCACAAACCTGTGAAAAAATTTAACGGCTTTAACTGATTTTGTCAAGGAAATAATGAAGAAATTAGAATATATTTTATACAGCCGCATCCCGACAATAATCCACGGTGAGACTGATGAGTCCGCTTGTGGCGGATGCCGCCTGCGTGATTGTTTTCTCGCTGCCAATCGGTACTTGGTAACAAGAGAGGTTGTTGACAAAAAGTAATATAGGGATATATTTCAACACCATGGAAATAGTCGGGGCTATTAAGTTTTAATTATTAACCCGGATTTTGCAGTAGAACTACAAATAAATTATTCGGAATCTTGTTAAACATTTAGCATTAAGAACACACCCCCAACCCCTCTCAAGAGGGGAATAAATCAATAAAGGCACACGAGGACATGTGCCGCCCAATCCAACCTTTCTCAAGAGCAGAGTAATATTTGCGTTAACACGTCATATGATTATGCAATTTAAAGTCCCCGCCGCGGCGAGGGAATGACATTATTATAGTATCCGCCTAAGGCGGACAAAAGGCCGGATAGTAGTGATTTGATTTGTTTCTATATCTAAACTAATGCCGAAAATAACTTGATTTATCTCGCAGCTAAACTATCATTAATGTATAATGCAACATTAAAGGAGATTTAAAATGATTAAGAAAATAAGTCAGGTTATTGTCATGGTAGAAAACTATGATAAGGCTATCAACTGGTACTCTGAAAAGCTGGGGTTTGAACTTCATCGCGATATACCATTCGGCGAGGGTCAACGCTGGGTATCGATGTTACTGCCGGACGATAAAGGCGTAGAGCTTGCCTTAGTACGAGTCGATAGCCAAAAGAAGCTTGATAGCGTAGGCAATCAAACTGCCGACAATGTATTTTTAGTGGTTGAAACTGACGATTGCAAAGGCGATTATGAAAAACTGAAAGCTAAAGGAGTGGTATTTCATAGCCAACCAGAGCAGATGACTCGCGGTATTGAAGTCATTTTTGAGGACCTTTACGGCAATAGAATTAATCTGCTTCAAGCTGTCGAATAGAATCTTTGCTAACAGGTTGACAGGACAGCGGCAGGTCGGGTTCCGGCTCGCCGAAGGCGAGGAGAAACACGGCATTTCGAATTTGATAAACGAATTGCTAAGAGAAAGAGAATTTATCACTACTGTCCGGCCTTTTGTCCGCCTTAGGCGGATGCTATAATGATGTCATTCCCACACTGCCCGCGTCATTCCCACACTGCCCGCGTCATTCCCACACTGCCCGCGTCATTCCCAACACCGTCCGCGTCATT
>JAGGSN010000139.1 GCA_021159005.1 Candidatus Zixiibacteriota bacterium
TAATTCTACTCTTCTCAATACTTCCTTGACATCTGCCACAGACCTAACGACTGCGCTGAAACCTCCGGCCTTCACGTTTCTGTTAAGATATTCTGCTTGCAGCGGGGTTGGTTCCGTTATTCTGCGTTTTACCTCCAAAGCCAAAAAACACCCATGATAGCATCCGATTATGTCTGATATACCGCCTTTGCTCATAGGGCCTTGCTGAATTTTTGCGAAGTTTGATAAAGGAACAGTTTTAAGAAAAGTCATTATACTTTTTTGGATTTTCTTTTCGAGCCGATCATCGTCGGCAAGATGAAAATTCATTACCTGAGGAAGCAGTGGTATGAGTGGCTTCTTTTTTTTATTTTTCATCCTTTATTAAAAACAGAGCAGTTCCTCCCTCAGCCAAATAGTTTACCTTGTAATAACTTGCCTGTCAACTATGGCACAGAAGTTAAGACCTCTTGACTTTTGAAATTGTTATGGTAAAATGCTGTGAATTTATTGGAGGTGTGATGCAAGCCAAAATAAAAAGGGTTGGACGTGCTAAGATGCCAATTATGTTTCATGAATGTCCTTTATGCAAAAAGATATTTAAAAAGAAATTTGACCTTAGACAGCATCTTCGGTCTCATGGATTGCCTAAAAAAGAAATTAATCATTATTTGAAACATTTTCATAAATAATAGGATTTTAAATGATTAAGCCTTACTATGATCATAAAGGAATCGGCATTTATAATTGTGCTTACGAAGAGATACTACCTGAACTTGAGCCAGTGGATCTCGTTATGATTGACCCTCCTTACGGGATTAGGCAAAGCTTTGAGAAGAACAGAGCAGGAGGCAACAAAGCAAAGGCAGGGAATTATGGCAATAAAACTTGGGATGATAAGCCTATAGACTTTAACTTGTTGTGGGAATTATTGTCTTTAGGAAAATATGCTTGTTGTTTTGGGGGGAATTATTATCCTATGCCTCCATCAAGTTGTTGGCTTGTATGGGATAAGGAAAATACAGGTGGTTTTGCTGATTGTGAGCTCGCCTGGACTAATTATAGAAAAGCTGTAAGACTTATCAGGCATCAATGGAATGGAATGTTAAGAAAGGGAAAAGAACCACGATATCATCCCACGCAGAAACCACTTGCTGTGATTAAGTGGGCGATAGAACTAGCACCAAAATATAATACTATCCTTGACCCCATGATGGGATCAGGCACTACGCTTGCGGCAGCCAAGGATTTGGGCCGAAAAGCAATAGGTATAGAAAAAGAAGAAAAATATTGTGAAATAGCAGCCCGCCGCCTGCAACAGGAAGTTTTATTTGGGATATAATATGCAAGTCAAAATAGAAAAAAACACGATTAGGCTCTCTTTTCCATACGACAAAGAAAAGGTCAAGTGTTGCCAGACTATGGCGATGCGTTGGAGCAAAGTAAAAAAAGAGTGGTCCACTCCGAACAACTATATGAACCGTGTTTGCTTAAATCGCCTTTTCCCTGGCCTCCTTCCCTTTGAACCAGAAGAAGAAATTAAAGAATTGGTTGTTCCTTCTTTCTTAATGGAACATCAGAAGAGAGCGCTAAGGAGGG
>JAGGSN010000140.1 GCA_021159005.1 Candidatus Zixiibacteriota bacterium
CGGTATGGGCGCCGGTGTCGGTATGGGCGCCGGTGTCGGTATGGGCGCCGGTGTCATCGGGGGGCCACTCGCTACCGGAGTAGCACTCGCACCGGCAGGCATGGCCACTGCCCCCGCCGCACCCAGTACGGCGGTTGCGTCCGGCCCGGACGCAATCTCGTCCCCGTAACCCACCAGTTCCACCAGCGACGTATTAAGGTAGACCCCGGGTTTTGTGGCATTATTGTTTGCTACAGCGGTAAAAGCCACACGGACATAATACCCCCGCTTGATCTGATTCGGATCAACAATCTGACTTGCGGCACCTTTAGTATATGCTTTAACTGGGAAGCCGGATGTAAATCGGAACACCATACACCCGGCAAAGCCTGTCTTGCCGGCGTGTTTCAGATCATCCCCGTCAATTACTTTCCAGGCAAAATCCGGCCGTTGTGTCTCGCCGCCCGGGAACCCCGCTATGGCTACCTGTTTTATTTGCTCAAAAGTCTGCATCATAGCTGCGTCCGTTTTTTCAACGGCCACGGCAATAAAATATTGGACTTTAGGGTTGCCTTTGAGGTCTGTAAGTGGCCCCCCATTCATGTTCTTTATCTGCGGGGTGAACACGTCCCCCTGAACCAGCCGTCCAGTTACAAACATATAATTTTGTTCTGTCATAATATGATTTCCTTATATTTTAAATATAGTGTTAGCATTGACGCATATCGCCATACATCCAGCTTTAAAAGTCCCAATCGAAAGATGGAGCTCTTTTGTACCCATGTCGTCATAGGTCGCACGCCTGAATCTATCATTTTCTATGACGCAAGGGTCATACAGTATCAGGCTATCTTCCGTAAGTAGTGCGATCATTACAGTTCAAGTCGTTCATTAATGTTTACTACCTGTTGTACAAGACTATTAATCCTGTCATCAAGACGTTGAAGTGAAACAACCAGCGGTGAACCGTTTGGTTCAGTAGCGCCGTTCTCTTTCGTACATGGGGCACCGTCAGGTAGACAAACGGCAACCAGAGCATCGCTCATTTCGCCTATCCCCATACCCAAGTCGGAAACGTGATCTTGCAATCGGTTAATTTGCTTTCCTATCTCACCCGTCTCTCGTCTCCCATTCATAATAGTTTCCTTATCTGGCAGTTGTTTTCTATTCATAGGGTCTTCATGTTTATTCATGATAATATCCTTTTTGCACGGGTATGGTCTACCCGTTTAAGTTTAACGCCCCCCGGACTACGGGAAGCAAGTGATTTAATGGTGTCGGCGGGAAGTAACTTACGATTTTTTGCCTGCGTCGGAGTAATCGCCTTAGCAGGCGCCCGTAAATCTGTACCCATAGCGTCTCCGACGGCTATCGGATCTACATCCCATGCAAGCGACCCCATAACACTATGGGCTTCCCATCCGGGAATAACCTTACCCGTCTTACACATAGCAATCGCAGACTCCTCAAGTGCCGTCTGTCTTTGTGTAAGCATTTTAACCGCCCGCTCTGTGATATCCAGCTCTAATGCTATCATCTCGGGAGTCAGGCATGCATGCGCCGCTGTACATGCGTAATCAATAGCATACCCAGCGGCGCCGCGGGCAGCGTGACAGCCAACCAGCCCCCGGCAATACCTACAATGGGCGCCTGTTTTAGTAACCGGGTCATCTATAGCCGCATCATCCATAGCGCACATAAGCCGGTTGGTGTAGTTACGCATTAAATCGGCATTAAAAGTCCACCTACGCACAGGCCCCTCCGGATGAAACGCCCGTGGTTGAATGATTGTTAATTCAATAGCCGTATGTACCCCAGGATGATACAACAGTGCCGCATATGCTAATAGCTGCCAGTTCTCAAATACCTCAACCCAACCGTAGCCATATTTGAGATCTTTGACTTTCAGGGTACCGGTATCCGCATCAAAGCAGCTATAGTCTGGGGTGCCCGTCAAGGTGTGCCCCTCGTGATCAAGCTGCAAGCTTTTTTCTACGTCACCCCCGCCCTGACAGTCATCTATATAAAGTTGGATGTGATGGAGCATCTCTTGATTGATATAAATGTTATCAATACTCTGTCCGAGATAGCTCAAAATTTCCGCACCACCCAGAACCCCCGCTGCGATTTTATGCGCGACGGTCCCCTCTGACGCAGCGTACCCACTTGTATTAGGATACATCCGCTGTATTTTTTTTGCCCCAAGACACGCTACCACTCGGGGCATTTCTGATGCTCTAAATTTCATACCAAGCCCAATTCCTTTGCGACTAAAGGCACAAGAACGGGAGTATCCTGTAGCGCGCCGATGTTCGCGACGTTAAACCTGTTACATGCCGCTATCACGTCCCCCGGCCGTAACCCCTCTTCCGCAATTCTCTCTATCAACTGCGCCCATGTTAGTGCGTTTGTGTCAAGGTGCCGGTGGGAGACGGGGGGCACCGGAGGGACTTCTGGTACACCGCCCTGGGCCTGCCTTAATTCTGTTTTCACCTGTGCTACCAGAAGGGAATCAATCCCCCGTGCCAGCTTCCACGTACCGTCCTTAGCAAGGAATGTTCTCCCGCCGCTATGGATACGCTTGTCCCACGGTAGCCCTTCCGAGTCCAATTCCTGGCTCGGTAATTCAGGTGCGGGTGGCGCCGGCGGTAACTCAGGTGCAGGTGGTGCCGGCGGTAACTCAGGTGCGTGTAACTCAGGTGCCGGCGGTAACTCAGGTGCGGGTGGCGCCGTCGGTAACTCTGCATCCTGGTTATCAAGTGCCAGGATGTCTGCGATTGCTTCTTGTGCTTTTGTCAAAACTATCACCGTAATTTTATTCATTTTTTCCCCTTAGTTAAATGTCCATTTTAATTTGGTCCAGCGGGTCTCTACTGGCTTTAACTTCAAAGCCTTTACAATCTGCTGTAAACCCACTCCAATTTAGATTAAATAACGCCTTCAAGCATTCTGAACGGTGCTTACATGTATCGATTTTTTCGCACCGTTCGCTGTTGTTAATATGCGCCCCCTTCGAAACGGTCAGTATACATCCACAGCATTCTATACTTGTAACTTTTTTTATGCTTTTATGCGGCATTGACTTTGTGGCACATGACCGACACCTGCCCGATGACTTCCCGGTCATAAATGTCATATAGTTTCGTCGGGTTACACGCCGCGGGATCCCGCAATCGGGACATGTGATATATAAGTCCCCTTCCGTATAGGCGGGTTCCCTACAGGCTTTACAAATTCCGGGGGACCTTTTTGTCTTTATCCTGTAATACTCCGGATACTCTGCTTGTCTCTCTTTGCCGCATTTAGGGCAGGTAACTAAATAAATATTTTTCATGTGTCCCCCTTGTACTTCCGCAAGAATTCTTCCAACGCTTGAACGTATAGTGAGTTCATACTCACGGGCTTGCCTGTCTCTGCCACTATCATGGCTGCCATAACTCGATATTTCGCTATTGTATCCAGAGGAAGCCCCCTTACTGCCGTTGATTCCGTTTCCATTTTTTTTCACCCCCTTTAATTAATGTTGATACTAACATACAGGCTATTAATGCCGCTGTCAAGTATTATTTATGGCCCGCACGGTTATGCGGGCCCGATAATAATTATCTCGATATCATTGTTCTTATACTTTTAACCCGACCTTGTTATTTGCGGTCTCTAATGCTTCCCGGCATAGCTGCGCCCAGGTGGCTATCTGCATACGTTTCTTAAAAGTTGTTTCATATCTTTTTAACCTGGTATACTGTGCCTGAAAAATTAGAATCGCCTTCTTAAGATTAGCACAATCCTGCCGTGTCGCTTGTTCACCGAACAGAATTGCATCGCTACTGTTATTAAAAAAATAATTCGTGTTACATACCGTATTCATTATTTTTACGCTCCTTAGCCTTCTCATACTGAGTGATCCAGTATATAAGTTTCTGTTCAGGTATCCTGTTGTACTCATTATGACCAACTTTTAAATCGTAGGTATCTTGCCCCTTGTGTACCAGGTATCGTGCCCCATATAGAAGGATATGTCTTCCCATTGTAAGTCCGGATATATCTTTTAAGATCCTGTCTTTTAATTCCATATCCTGCCCCCCCTGTTAGAGGTCTATTATTATAAAGCCGTCTTCGGCTACCGGGATAAATATCGTACGATTTCCGATATATTCCAAGACTACCTCGCGGATTATGGTACGTCTGCCGCATTCTGGACATTTATACCCAACGTCTGGTAGGGCTTCATTACAGTGAGGACAGATGTCATATGGCAGTCCGTAAACGTCCGCATATGCTTCCACGTCCCCGTATTCAGAGTAAGCGCAGCATAACGCTATCACGTCCAGTTCGTAGTCCTCGCCTTCGCATTCTTCCAGAAAATCATACAGGGCTTCCAGTCCTTCATACGAAAAGTTATCGCCCCTACCCATTTTTTGAAACGCGTCTCTAAAGTCTCCTAAACTCACTGTTTGTTTCATTATGCCACCTCTTTTTTTATAGCTTCTAAAATAAGCTTGTTTACCGACGTGCCCCTCTCCGACGCTACACCCTTAAGTGCCTGATGCAACTCAACTGGCATGCCGGATATCAGTACCCTCGTCACTGGTCCACGTATAGTCGTTACCAGTGTAATGTTCTCTATATTAAGAAACATTACATTACGGTCGCAAGCCACAGTAACATCCTGCCCCTTGTACAATATGCTGACTGCCTTCAGGTGCCCCGTACTAAGCACGTGTCCCGTTAACTCAGCAATGGCCATTTGCATTTGCCATGCCGGACCGGCAGGCACGTGCCCGATATACCCGACATCTGGACCAGGTATGACCTCGGGCCACGGTCGGTCAACCTCGCATGGGGACAAAAAATAGTCCTTATAGGTAAAGCGCCCTGACGGGATGTTGTGCTCATATTTTACTGTTACCGCCGCGCTTTGACACCTGACCATAACGCAGCCAGGTGTTATTTCCACAACTTTCTTGCTTGTGATAGATAGCGCCACTTTAAGCGCCGCCCTATCGTTCGGATCTGTAATTTTTATCATGGTGCCCCCCTTTACTCAATTCTGTAAGCAACGGCGTATATAGTATCAAAGCCGAATTTTTTATTCATTCGAATATTACCTAATTCTATTCCGTCATAGCGTGCAAAATGTTCCTCAGGTACGTCAAGCCAGAGGTCCAGCCATTCTTCCAGATTTCTAACTTGCGTCTCTCCAGGACCGGCGTATTGATTCAGCGCCCATGCTACCAATGTTTCTTTACCTACCATGCAGGTCAGCTCCTCCGGGTCATTACGGGCCATATCTTCCCAATAGTCCCTTGCCGCTTGCCCGGCAGCTTCTCTGTCGGGAAATATTATATAATCATCATTGATTGTTAGACTACCATTTTCTGTTTCGTCAACATACCCTGTGATAACCGCTCCGTCAATTATTATCGTGTCCATGTTGTCTCCTCTCTATTTAAGAATATAATGTCCTGGGTAGTTTCTATTTGTCCGGGTCCATTTTTTAAACACATGCTTGCAGGTTATAACTGCATAATTTGTCGCCATGTGAGCTATAGCCGGGTTAGTAGCACCGTTCATGTTGCCTATGTGCGTAGTTATTGTTTGCTCTGCTCGTGTCATTTTTACGCCTCCTCTACTAATTTAATAAACTGATCTCTATGAAGAGTAAGCCGCTCTGTAACACTCTTTCGGGCGTCTTTCAGCGTGTACGCACTGTCAATATATTTGCCAGTCGTTACCTCACTGATTATGAAAGAACCGTTATGTTTCCTATAGAAAAAAGCGTAGTCCTCAAACCCCTTTAATATTATTGGTTTGCCTGTTACTTCCCGCCAAGGCCCCTTTACGTCACGTATCTGATATTCCATGATGTTCCCCCCCCTTTTAATATTGCATTATTATAAAACTGTCATTGGCTACTGGTATATGTACCGTATCGTTGTTTATTTGTTCCATGATAGCATCTTCATCTATAGTTGACTGCTCGCACTCAGGACATGTGTTAGACTCATGCACGTCCATGCTGTCGCCACAATGCGGGCACGTGTCATAAGGTAGCCCGTAAGCGTCTGCGTATTCTTCCACGTCGTCATATTCAGAGTAAGCGCAGCATAGAGCTATCACGTCAAGTTCGTAGTCCTCACCCAAAAAATCATACAGCGCCTTCAGCCCGTCATATGAAAACTGATCGCCCCTGCCTGCATCTCTAAATGCGTCTCTAAATTCCACTAAACTCACTGTTTGTTTCATGATGTCCCCCTTTTTAATATGTATATCATTCGCTTCTATATTATATAGTATGCATATATGATGCCAGTATGATATTATAAGAAAGCCCCGCCTGTAGCGGCTACAAGCGGCAAGCGTAGCGGCTATCTGTATCAAGATAGCGGCTACGCTTGCCGCTATCTTGATACAGTATTTTTTATGTATATATACATATAGTTATATACGCTTTGTGTATCAGGTTGTTATTTGGTACAATAGTGTATTGTGAGACGGGGCTCCTCGGGAGTGCTGAGAGGGGGCCCCATGTGGCCACTGAGACGATGTCCGGGGGGTTACTAATATACTGACAAGGGGAAAATAGCGGTGCGTCATATGGACGCCTGGGGCATTTTAGCGACGGGGGCCCGAGTAACATATTGAAATGATAGTACATTTACTAAGGGTGCTTTATAACACATTGTAATGATAACATAAAAAGATAGCGCCACCCACGTGAAAAAGTTAAGGGTGGCAGGGGTATTCAATGATATCAGTATGTTATGAAAAAGCACCCCGATACCCGTAACAATCCGGTCGCTTATATATACACCCTTAGTACACGGTATGTATATATGTATATATACACTATACTACACCTATACACTATTAATATATATATATAAAGGGTATAAGGGTAGTAATAGAGAAGAAGGGTAAGAATTACAGTAGGTTATGGACCACCCTCAAGGCCTGGGTAAAGGGTATGTGGTGTTAGGTATTGTTAATGATTACAATGTGTTATAAAATACCCGGGGTTAAATTGCAGGAGGGTGGTTGACGTAGGGCCTTTGAGCCGCTATCTTGTGGATATGGGAAATATAACGAAAGCACCAATTAAATTTGACGTAGCGAAGGCGTTGCAGCTAAGGCACAGCAACGGCCTGACAGACAGCCAGATAGCCAGGCAGTTTGGATGCACGCGACAGTCGGTACACCGGGCGCTAAAGCGGTTTAATAAGATACTGCTACCAGCCTCGGAACTACAGGCTTACCAGGAGAAGAAGGCCGGTATTTTAGAGAGTGTAGAAGCTACTCTGGTTTGTGATCTCGCCGACAGTGAAAAAAGGAAGAAAGCGAGCCTCAATAATACAGCGTACGCCCTGTCGCAAGTGGCTAATATGACTCGATTAGAGAAGGGATTGTCAACCAGTAACGTGGCGTACGTTGACATGGCCAGCAGCCTCGAGGAGATACAGCAGCAAAGGCGGCAGCTTGAGGAAGCGCTCAAGGACCTGTAGCCCTACTTAGGGTAGCGGGAAGGCGGCAGCTTGAGGAAGCGCTCAAGGACCTGTAGCCCCACTTAGGGTAGCGGGAAGGCGCTACAGGGGCCCACTGACCCCTCTCCCCCCCTTCGTATATACTTATATAGCCCGACCGGATAACGAAAATTTCTAAAAGCGCCTTGTAGCGCTACAGGAGACCATGAACGAGTTAATTATAAAACGCGTAGTTAATGGCTATAGCGTAGAGTTAAAGGAAAGTAACGAATTTAGCCAGGCGGCCTTAGATGGTGTGTATATATTCCCTACACTAAGTGAACTTATAGGCTTCATAGCTACCACGTACAGCGAACTGGAGGAAGAATGATAACTGTAGAATCAGCTACAGACATACACAAGCAACGTTTTGAGTATAAGGACCAGCGGTACGTTATTAAGAACCTTATCTCTTTAGCATCGGAGCTACCGGTACAAGAGATGCCCTTAGAACACTTAAACATTTTTGATTTGCATCCTGATATAAAAAGCTTCCGAAATTGGATAGGGCACATAAAAAGTGTACTTGACGCTGATTTAGATTGTCCGATTATTCTGGACGATGAAGGGTACGTTATGGACGGGCGGCATCGGATAGCAAAAGCTATTTTGGAAGGTAAAGAAACTATAAAGTTTGTTCGGTTCAGGGAGACGCCCCCTCCGGACTATTATGAGGAGTTATGAACAAGAATATACTTAAAGACCAACTTAAAGACCTCGAGGTGCAGGAAGCTGAGTTACTGACGAAGATGGTTTCCTACAAGGAATCTAATCTTATAGAATTTTTTACCAAGCCGAATCCTGTACAAGAGAAGTTACTGTCGGCCTGGGGGGACCAGTCCCTCAAGGTCTTTACATTTACGGGGGCGAATCGGATCGGGAAAACAACGATAGGTACTGTGATAGCTATAAGTACACTTATGGGATTCTGGCCATGGAATAAAGAGCCTATTATATTTCCGCACAAAAAACCGCGGAAGGTGCGCTACATCGGGCAGGACTGGGAGAAGCAGATTAAAGCTGTGCTTGTACCTGAGCTTGAGAAGTGGTGGCCCGGCATAAGGGATGTCAAAAAGAAAAAAAATAATAACGGAGTCGATTCTTTCTGGACGGATCTCATAACAGGGAGCACTCTTGAGATAATGTCAAACTTGCAGGAGTCTGAGCTGCATGAAGGCTGGTCTGGTGACTTGGTTATTTATGATGAGCCGCCCAAGAGGGACATCCGTGTGGCTAACGCCCGCGGCCTGATAGACCGGAAGGGTCGTGAGTTATTTTGCATGACGTTGCTTAAGGAGCCCTGGGTAGATCGGGAGATAATTAAGGCGGTGGATGAGAACGGTCGGCCGGATATGTCGGTATTTAACGCCCATGGTGATATCTCAGTTAATGTGGGGTTTGGGATCACCCAGGAGGGTGTTAATCAGTTTGCTAAAACGCTTACGGACGAGGAGAAAGACGCCCGGCTAAAAGGCGTACCGTCGTATATGAGTGGGTTGGTATATCCGAAATATGACAGGCGTACGCATTTGGTCGAGAGATTTCAGGTACCACTGGACTGGGTTGTAGATATTGCAATAGACATTCATCCACGGGAGAAGCAAGCTGTGCTTTTCATGGCAGTGGCTCCTAATGGCTTAAAGTATCTTATTAATGAGATATGGGACTACGGTGACGGGACATGGGTGGGCGAGGAGATAGTCCGGTGCTGCAATATGAGCACATACCGGGTCAACCGGATTATTATAGACCCACTTTCAAAAGGGGACAGTAATAACCAATCGACGGTATATGAGAAAGTACAGATGGCATTAGGAGCGCACGGTTACCCGTTGGAGACGGCCTCAAAAGATAAATCATCTGGCATATTGCTGATTAAGGAGCACTTATGTGGCCCTAATAAGCAACCGTCTCTGTACATATTCGATGACCTGATCCGGACCATATTCGAGATCGAGGGGTATATGTGGGATAAAGAAACACAAAAGCCGATGGATAAAGACGATCATATGATGGAAAATTTATATCGCTTGACGTTACTCGATACGTTATGGTACGAGAGGGATACGCAAGATAAACACGGTGCGATCGGCACACAAGGAAGGAGCGTCATAGGTGGGTATTAAGGTTATCGGACCAGCAAATGCATTTACGATTAGCCATGATTCTAATAAAAAATGCATTAATATAAAATACAATGAATCGATAGTCGATATGCGTGAAGTGGGCGACATCAGGTTTGAAACAATATTTGATGCGAATCTCGGTGCCATCCGTAGTTTTGTTGAAGGGCAGCTCGAAAACTATTGCAGGAGTATTAACACTTCCATATAGGAATTAAAAAAATCGAACAGTTTATTTAATTCGCAAGTCGCGAAGCTTGCCCCTGACGAGACTATCGTTAACGCCATGATTGTAGGCAATGACGACCGGGGACAAGCTATTTCGCATTTCCAGATAGGAGTTAAATGGATACTAAAAAAATCGAACAGTTTATCTCCAGTAACAATATCGCAATCGGTATGGAGAAAGAAGCCCTCGCTAAGATAGGGCAGGATGTTATTACTGGGTATGAGATAGACCTCGAGTCCCGGGCGGATACAGATAAGATAAACAAAGAGGCCATGGACCTGGCCAATCAAACATATGAAAAGAAGAGCTTTCCCTGGCCTAATGCAGCCAATGTAAAATACCCGCTTATTACCGTAGCAGCTATTCAATTCGCAAGCCGGGCATTCCCGGAGCTTGTCCCCGATGAGACAATCGTCAACGCCAAGATTATAGGCAATGATGATCAGGGGTTAAAAGAAGAACGGGCACGGCGGGTCGGGCGGTACATGGACTACCAGTTGACAGAAGAGATTGGGGGCTGGATGGACGATACTGATCGTCTGCTTCATGTCCTACCAATTGTTGGCACATGCTTCCGTAAAGTGTATTACGACAGCCTATTGGGCCATGTAGCGACAGAGTTCCTGTCTTATGCAGATGTGGTTGTAAACGCCAAAGCTAAAAGTCTAAAAGAGGCCAGACGTGCCTCACATAAATTTTATAAATATAATAATTATGCAGTCGAAATGGCTGCCGCAGGTTTGTGGTTAGAACAAGAATTAGGGGATGCACCGAGTGAAGACAACGATGAGGACGCGCCCCATTTATTTATTGAGCAGCATAGGTGGCTTGATTTGGATGATGACGGTTACGAAGAGCCGTATATCGTAACAGTGCATAAAGACTCCAGTCAGATTATGAGGATTGTGGCTCGGTACGATGCCGATAGTCTTGTACTAAAAGCGGGCAAACTCGTTCGGATCAATCCTATTCAGTACTTTGTAAAGTATCCGTTCATCCCTAATCCGGCTGGGGAATTTTATGATATTGGATTCGGGACACTTTTGTATCCTATAAATAGCTCAATTAATACTACGATAAATCAACTACTGGACGGGGGTACCCTTGCCAATACCGGCGGCGGGTTTCTTGGCAGGGGCCTTCGATTAACAAAGGGTGAAGTGCGGTTTGCACCCGGCGAATGGAAACAGACTGACATTATGGCGGCTGACTTAAAATCCGGCATTGTGCCTTTGCCTATACGTGAGCCGTCTCAGGTATTATTCTCTTTGTTAGGGCTCTTAATTTCCGCTGGTCGGGACATATCGTCTGTCCAGGAAGCTATGTCCGGAGAGAAACCAGGGGAGAATGTTTCGGCAGCGACAGTTACAGCGTTGATAGAGCAGGGACTAAAAGTTTTCAGTGGGATATATAAAAGGATCTATCGATCATTTACAGAAGAATTAAAGCTTATATATAAGCTTAATGCTAAGTTTCTTAATGAAAAACACTACGTTGACGTTCTTGATGAGGACGTTAATAAATCAGATTTTGATATTAAAAGTTGTGATATTGTGCCTTCGGCGGATCCGCTATTTACATTGGAGGCTCAACGGGTTGGGAAAGCCGAAGCTTTAATGAAGATATCCGGGCGTAAAGGCTTAGACGAGGACCGGATTACAGCACAATATCTTAAAGCAATAAAGGCACCACCGGAGATGTTATTGCCGCCGGATGCAAGACCGCCAGAACAACCGGATCCAGAGATGGAAAAACTTAAATTGGAACGAGATAAATTTGGATTGGAGGTGCAGAATGCTAATTTAGAACGTATGAAGCTCTTTGCAGAAATAGAAGACCTGCGGGCAAGAGCTATTAGTTATATTGCTAAAGCAGAAGCTGAGGAAGAGGGTGTACAATTAGCAAGTTATAAAGCGTTCATAGATGACTTGGGCGCTAAAACACAAGCGATGAGGACGGAAGATGCAAGAGTACCGAGAGTGGAGGGCACACCCAGTAACACAGAGGGTGTTCAGGGAGTTGCGGGCGGTGAGAGGGGGGCTGGTGTTTGATCTTATAAACGGCGGAACCCTTAAAAATGGAGAAGGTACCAGTGAGGCGACAGCTAAAATTGTTGGTATCATATACGGAATTGATTTAATATTGGACATGAACTTCGAGGAAGAGAGGAAGGTAAATGAATAAAAGTGGATTGCACCCGGTAGAATTTAAGATACTTGTTAAGCTTGATACCGTCGACGAGAAATCATCTGGTGGGATATTTATTCCTGCTACATTACGGGACAAGCAGCAGATGATGCAGGTAGAGGCCACACTTATTGCTTTTGGTGGTAACGCCTTTGAAGACTGGGAAGGGAGTGTACCAAGAGTAGGTGACCACATCTATGTTGGTAGAGCAGCGGGGTATGAAGTAAGGGGGGTTGACGGGGAGAAGTATCAGTTAATGAACGATAAAGATATCGCAGCGATTATTGAGGAGACATAGGCATGACAGAGGCAAGTGTAGAAGACAGAGCTAAACGCATGGGCTGGGTCCCGGAAGAGAGCTTTAAAGGGGATAAAGACCGGTGGATAGGGGCAGATAAATTTGTTGAGAGAGGCGAGAATGAGCTCCCTATAATGCGGGAACGCATGAGAAAAATGGACGGGACAATCGTCGGGCTTAACAACACTATATCCGGCATGAAAGATACCTTCGGTAGATTTCAAGAGCATCAAGCTGGTGTGTCTAAAAGAGCCTATGACAAGGCGATGAAAGACATTACTAATCGACAGAGAACTGCTGTTGCGAATGGGGATACCGACAGTTTTGATAAGGCCGAAAAAGAAAAAGAGGATCTCGTGCTGGAAGCGCCAGTAGGTAACGTACCGACAACTGACCAGGCCGCAGAAACCGAATTTAACCAGTGGGTCGCTGGTAATGAATGGTTCAATGAGCCAGACTTGCAGAAATACGCGGGTACGATGTCCGTGTACCTTCAGGACCAGACGGGTCTCACCGGTGTGAAATTATATGATGAAGTGAAAAAAGAAGTTGAGCTCCGGTTTCCGGATAGATTTAATAATAAGAGACGGGACGAGCCAACAGCAGTCATGGGTGATGGAGAGGCACCTGTTAAACCTGGAAAACAAACATTCGGCAACCTCCCCAAAGACGCGCAGGAGAGTTGTAAACAGTTTATTAAAGATATACCGGGTTATACCAAGGAACAGTACCTTAAAGATTACCAATGGTAAAGGGAGATAGAAATGGCAACAGACAGAAAGAAAAGGGTACCTTTAGGTGTCCAACGACTTAAAATGGCGATGAAGGACCGACCGGGCTTTAAGAGACGGTGGGTGAATGACAAGGGAGACAGGCTCAGTCAGGCAATGGAAGGCGGGTATAATCTCGTAGCAAGAGATGGTGCGGAATTTACCGAGGAAGATGTGGCTAATAGGAATGATAGTTTGAATAATGCGATATGCAAGCCGGTGAACTCCGGTGAATTAAAGGCATACTTAATGGAGATTCCGACCGCACTTTATAATGCGGATCAGAAGATAAAAGCTGATAGTATTAATGGAACAGAAGATGGCCTCCGACGGGGAGCAGATGCGCACGGGCAACCGGGTACTGATGGTCGATATATCCCGAGGGAGGGAATTAAAATAGCATAAAGAGGTGACAAATGGCTAATAAAGATACACCATTGGGTCTGGTTCCTATCAGACACTCGAACGGCGCCCCGTACAATGGGGCATTTTCTGAATATTACATTCCTGTAGGTTACGGTACGGCACTTGGTGTCGGGGATCCGGTAGTTATAACCGGAGAGTCCAATACCACAGCGTATAAGGGGAACGCACCGGGCACTTTGCCCGCAATAAGTAAGGCCGCTGTGGACTCGGGCTATGTAACCGGCGTTATTGTTGGTTTTAATGTACTTCCTGACGATCTTACCAAGACATATAACGCTGCGAGTACTGAGCGTATTGCGTATGTTGCGGATGATCCTGATCTTGTTTTTGAGATTCAGGAAGATAACGCAGGTACGGCGCTTACTGCTGCCGCAGTAGGATTAAATGCTGATTTTATTTTCACACATTCTCTTTCGACAACCTCTGGTAAGAGCGGAGTGGAGTTGAACGGGAGTACTGCGGCTACCACGAATACATTTCTGCTTAAAATCAGGAGACTGGTTAATCGAGTTGATAATGAACTGGGGGCAAGTGCGAAATGGGAAGTTACCATTAACCTTCATACACAAAGATACGTAACGGGGTATTAAAATGAGTATTATAACAACGAGTAATCACCCAAAGGCTCTCTGGCCGGGTGTTGCGGCCTGGTGGGGCCGCACATACGATGAGCATAAAACAGAGTATACTGATTTGTTTGACATCGAGAGTTCAAATCAGTCTTACGAAGAGGACGTACAGTTAACCGGGTTTGGCTTGGCGCCTGTTAAAGCAGAGGGCGCAAGTGTGTCTTATGATACTGAGTCCCAGGGGTTCGTTTCCCGCTATACACATGCGGCAATAGCCCTCGGTTTCATCTGTACGTATGAAGATATAAAGGATAATTTGTATCCGGTAGTGGGTAGGCGGCGTGGGCAGGCAAATGCTTTTTCCATGCGGCAGTCAAAAGAGATTATCCATGCTAATATTTATAATCGTGCCTTTAACGCCAGTTATACGTTTGGTGACGGTAAAGAAATTCTTGCCACGGACCACCCATCTACGGCCGGAACTTGGTCAAACGAGCTGGCGACACCTGCTGATTTTTCGGAGGAAGCGCTTGAGGATCTGCTGGTAATGATTATGACGGCTGTGAATGACAGGGGCCATAATATTAATCTTATGGCGCAGAGTTTGCATATTCACCCTAATGGTTGGTTTGAAGCAAACAGGGTGTTGAAGTCCGTTCTTCAAAATGACACTGCGAATAACGCGCTTAACGTGCTGAAAGCGACAAATGCTCTCCCTGGTGGTATTAAGATGAATCATTACTTCACGGACACAGACGCATGGTTTGTAAGAACCAATGCTCCGCGGGGTATGATCGGCTACCAGAGGGATAGCTATCCGCTAAAGCAGGACAACGACTTTGATACGGGTAACGCAAAGGCAAAATCTTATGACAGATTCTCTGCTGGATGTACTGACCCTCGCGGTCTGTATGGCTCAGCCGGGGCATAAAGCATAAAGCATAAAGCATAAAGCATAACATTGGGGGAGTAACATCCCCCATTCTTAACTATAAAAAATTCATAACTGACCGCAATGCGGTTTTATAGGAGGGCAAAAAATGCCTATTTCAAATTACCCTAAAGGGTTCGCTAATGGTATCAACCTTCGCGGACTCCCAATTCTAAACACGTACCCTGGAAAAGTTTTCTGGGTTGGTACAGGCGGTAGTAACGGTAACAAAGGTACTTTTGACAGGCCTTTTGAAACCATTGACTATGCTATCGGGAGATGTACCGCTAACCGCGGGGACGTAATCTTAATCAAGTCCAATTATTATGAGGAAATTACCACAGCGGCGGACATTACAGTTGATATTGCCGGCGTTACGATAATCGGTATGGGCCGAGGTAGTGACATGCCTATGATAGACTATGGCGCTGCGGCAGCATCGGTGTCTATTGCCGCTGACAATGTAGCCATGCAGAATATCAACTTCCATGCCAATGTTCCGGAGGTAGTGGTGGGTGTGGATATACAAGACGGTGTCGATTATGCGGCGCTCTTAGGTTGCAAAGTTGATGTTGAGACAACCGCTACCGATGAGTTTTTTATTTCTATTCAGACAAATGACGCATCTAATTTTGCGCTGATTGAAGGGTGTGACATTGATAACGGACTCGGTGCTGCGGTACACGCGATTAAGTTTACTAAAGATACTGACGGAACTATCATTCGGGGTTGCACTATTCAGGGGGATTATTCTACAGCAAACATAGGTGGGATAACAACTCTCTCAACGAAACTTGATATCGACGGGAATCTTCTCATTAACGGTGCAGCAACGGCGCTAAATACAGAGCCGGTAATTGAGTTGCTTACAGGTTCAACCGGGATCGTCCGGAACAACTATTGTGTCTGTGATTTGGCGACTAAACTTGCGGCCATTGCTGCGAATTCGGTTCTTCTTTTTGAGAATTATTATAATGAAGACCTTACGGGTACCGGCGGTCTTATTGGCGTTGTATCAGCAGATGACTAGGGGATATGGTGACAGATTAAAGAACTTGTATTGACAGCAGGCGGTAAATGATATAAGAAACTTTTAAAAGCGCCGTGTAAAAGCGGCGTTCACAATGAACGCTTTTGAAGGAGATTATAATGAGCACACCGAAAAGATTTCTAAATGGAGTAACAAACGTAACAATTGACAATCCTTTGGGGAGACTCCCCTACCTTGATCCTACTAAATGGGCCATATGGTTCGATGATTTCCTGCATTATGATGTAGCACAGGGGGATGCCGCTTGGATACTTGATGTAGTTAACGCCGGCGCGGATGCAGTTGTCGGTCCTACAGGAGTTTTGACGCTAACCGTAACTGGCGCAAGCGATTCACTTGGGTTACAGCAATCGAATGGTGTCTGGCAATTAACAGCAGGAAAAAAGGCTATCTTTAAAGTCAGATGTAAAATAGTTAAAGCGGCGGGTACAATCGGGCAGGAAGGTTTTGTAGTCGGGTGTACTTCTGTCCAGACAACTACAAATTTTATGGACGCTCCGCCCCCTACTGCAAGAGCCTTTGATGATGGGTGGTGCTTTACAAGTTATGATGCCACCACGGATATTATTGCTATGCAGGGCGAAGCGGATACGTTCTCAACAGAGGTTGGCGCTACAACGTATGCAGACGATACCTGGATGGAACTGGCGATTTATTGGGACGGGTATAAATCCATCTTCTATAAAGATGATGTTGAACTATGTGAAATTACCACAAACCCCCCGACTTCTGTAATTTCTCCGGTTGCTTTTTTTAGCGCCGGCGAAGCTCAGACAGATGCGTTTCATGTTGATTATATGTTTATGGCAGTCGAAAGATAAGGGAGGCGTTCTATGGCTGATACAGTTACAAGTCAATGGCTTTATCCACCTAATTGGGATGAGACACCACCAAGTAGCGGTGGGGTTAAACGGATAATCAAACGGTTCACCTGTGTTAGTGATGGCACGGGTGAGTCGAACGCGCTTAAAATTGATATATCTGAGTTAAGAACTACACTTGGTAGGCCTGCCGTGAGAACAGTAATTGAAAAAATAATATACGCTCAAACAGGCTTTGCGAATGTTAGGCTTACTTGGGATAGAAACCCGGCAGTTACCATATGTCTTCTATTGCATCGAAATGGTATAATGGATTTTAAACCTGGTGGTGGTCTGGTCGATCCGGGTGAGGAAGGTGATGAGACAGGAGATATTCTCTTAACGTCTACCGGCGCGGATTCGGGGGATGCATACGATATAACAATTACTTTGAGACTAAAGGATAAATAATGGCAGCGAAAAAGAAAATTAAAATTAAGATTAATCCGAAAGGCCTTTTGAGAAATGTAGCAAAAAGAAGAAAGGCACTAAAAGATGTAATGAATTACGGTCGTAAAAAGAAAAAATAGGGGGTAAATTATGACGTATATTCCGGGGGACTTTTGGCGTATCTGTGACAGGTGTGGTGGGAAATTCCGTCAAAGTGAAACGCTAAAAACTTGGGATGGGCTGTGGGTCTGCAAGAAAGATTGGGAACCACGGCATCCCCAGGATTTTGTCCATGGACGGGGCGACAGGCAGTCAGTGCCAGAACCCCGTCCTGAACCGGAAGACTATTTTTTATCAGACAATGAAGTAACAGCGGGAGATTTATAATGACGACATCCGGTTCGTATGATTTTGGTCTCGATAGGGATGGATTAATTAGCAAGGCGTATACTATGGTCGGGGCAGTAGCGATAGGCGAAGATCCGACAACAGACGAATTAACAGAAGGTGGTAAGACCCTTAATCTCATGCTTAAGGGGTGGCAGACTGAAGGGATAGCCTTATGGCTAAACCAGACGGTTACGCTGTTCCTTGGGTATGGGACCCAAAGCTATTCCCTGGGGCCATCGGGTGACCACATGTCTGCTTCCGTCGTTAAGACAGAAGTAGCGACGGCAGCTTCTTCTGGGGATACAGATATCGTTGTAGATTCCATTACGGGAATTACAAACGGTGATTATCTTGGTATCGAATTGGACGATGGCACCGTTCAGTGGACTACCGTTAATGGTGTACCTTCAGACTCCACGCTTGTTGCGGCGGCGGTCCTGACAGATGATGTGGCAGTTGATAATCACATTTATACTTATACAACGAAGGCGCAAAGACCTTTAGAAATAATCGAAGCCCGCAGGATAAGCGGAGATGATATATCCACGCCATTGCTACAGGTATCCAGGAATGAGTATATGTCGCTTTCCGATAAATCAAGTTCAAGCATTATAAATCAAATATTTTATGACCCGCAGTTAACCAATGGGGCCCTGTTCGTTTGGCCGACTTGCGCAGACGTACAGGACACGCTTGAGTTAACGATTAAAAAACCAATAATGGATTTTGATGCGGGTGACGATGATGGGGAGTTCCCTGTCGAATGGACAATGGCCATCGTAAGTAACCTGGCTGTCTTAATCGGCATGGAGAATGGGATACCCTTGAACGCACAATTAGGTAGGCTGGCAACCGAGAGTAAGTTTATGGCTCGTACATTTGATGACGAGAAAACATCTGTATTTTTTCAGCCAGTGCGGAGGTAGCATATGAGCGGTCCAGTTATAGAAATACCGTTCCTTGGTGGGGCGTATGAAGGCCGTTCAAAAAGCCTGAATGCACAGCAGAGCGTTAATCTCTTTCCGGTTTCTGACCAGCAGGAGGCCAAGACGATCCTTGCCATGTACGGCACGCCAGGCACCGTTGACTTTGTTGATACCGGTACGGCAGCGGTTGTACGGGGAATCCACGTTATGGGGGTCTATCTATATGCGGTTGTAGGTGCCGACGTATACGAGATTACCGTGGCAGGTGTGGCTACAAAGTTAGGAGTCATTACGACTGCTACCGGTCATGTCGGTATGGCGGATAATGGTACTCAGCTTCTAATCGTAGATGGGACCGACAAAGGCCATATCGTGACCACAGGGGCGATTGCGGATATTACTGATGGTGACTATCCTGTAGCTACCGGATGTACCTTTTTTGATGGATATTTCATCGTTTCAGTAAAGGATACGGGTCGAATTCAGATATGTAAATTATACGATGGGACTTCATGGGATGCGCTTGACTTTGCGACAGCAGAGGCGTCACCGGATGCACTCGTCGGGATTGGTACCACAAGACAAAACATTTGGTTGTTTGGCGAGTACTCAATAGAAGTCTATTATAATGCTGGTGATCCGGACTTTCCATTTCAGAGAGTTCCTGGGGCCATAATAGATTTAGGATGTGAGTCGGCCACGTCGATTACTGAGATCGAGGGGGTGTTGTATTGGCTCTCGAATAAAAAGACGGTCGTCCGAGGAGAGGGATATGGGTTCACGACAGTATCTTCTCCCGGCATAGATTATCAGATATCAACGTACGCTACGACGGATGACGCTGTGGGCTATACGTACTCGATTGAAGGCCGGACATTTTACGTCCTTAATTTTGCAACGGAAGACAAAACATGGGTGCTTGACACGAAATCAGGTCAATGGCACGAATGGCAGAGTTATATATGACTACAATAGGGGTTACAGGGCGGAATAATAAAGGTCAATTAGGTCTTGGGGGTACAACAGATAGAGACGAATTTATTCCAGAGGGATCGGGTGCTGATTGGACTACTATTGCTTGTGGTGAACAGCATACAATGGCCATTAAATCCGACGGTACCTTATGGGCCACAGGGTACAATTATTTTGGTCAATTGGGTCTTGGGGATAGTGGGGCGGATACAGATAGAAATACTTTTGAAAAAGTAGGTTCGGGTACCGATTGGGTGGCGGTAGCTTGCGGCAGTAGTCATACAATGGCCATTAAATCCGACGGTACACTATGGGCTACAGGGTATAACACATTTGGTCAATTAGGTCTTGGGAATACAACAAATAGGGATACCTTTGAAAAAGTGGGGTCGGGTACCGATTGGAGTATTATAACTTGCGGGAGTTACCATACAATGGCCATTAAATCCGACGGTACACTATGGGTTGCAGGGCGTAACAATAGCGGTCAATTAGGTCTTGGGGGTAACACACAGAGGACATCGTTTGTCCCGGTAGGATCAGATACTGATTGGACCAGTATAGCTTGTGGTGGCAACCATTCAGTAGGTCTTAAATCCGGCGGTGCGATATGGACCACAGGGCTTAATACTTCTGGCCAATTGGGTTTTGGAGATAATACACAAAGAGATGACTTTACCCAAGTAGTGATCGCCGGTACTGATTGGGCCAGTATAATTTGTGGCTTGCACAGTACTATGGCAATTAAAACGACGGGTACGTTATGGGCTACAGGACTTAACACTACCGGTCAATTAGGCCTTGGGGATGATACTAACAGAGACGAATTCGCGCCAGTGGGAGTGGATGCTGATTGGCATAGTGTAGTTTGTGGGAATAGTCATACAATGGCCGTTAAATCTAACGGTACATTATGGGCTACAGGACTTAATACTTACGGTCAATTAGGCCTTGGGGATGATACTAACAGAGACGAGCTTACGCAAGTGGTAGTAGAGGATATCGTTTGGGATACTATATTTTGTGGAAGTCACCATAGTATATCTTTTGGATTCTTTTTTAATTCCGGTAACCACCGCAGCATCTCCGGTATAGACTCAGGTGTGTTATTTGCAGGAAAGACCATGATTGGTGATAGATCAAATGGTAAGATATACTATCTGGACATGGATACATATACAGATAATGGTCTCCCTATCACTCGTACCCGAAGGACACAGATAGTTAATAAAGAAAAAGTTAACGTAATACACAACCGGGTTGAAGTTGAGTTTGAGCCCGGAGTCGGACTTGATGTAGCAGAGGGCGAGGATGGGCAGGATCCGCAAGCTATTCTTAAGTGGTCGGACGACGGGGGTAGCACCTGGTCGAGTGGGCGTTCTGTAGATATCGGTGAGTATCAGCAGTATGGTACGCGGGCAATCTGGCGGCGATTAGGGAAGAGTCGTAACAGAGTATACGAACTCACCATAGAAGAACCGGTGAAAATTATTTTAATAGGCGCTTATGCAAATATAAAAGCGTGTGCATTTTAAAGGAGAATGATATATGATAACTCCGAAAGCAATGGTAGATGGTACAAACTTAACGGATGCGGCGGTTACGTATTATACTGTCGGGGCCGGGACCCGGGCCGTTATTAAGAAAGCGACCTTTGTAAATGACGATACGAGTTCGCTGACGGTTACGATTAATCTCATTTCGTCCGGTGGATCCGCAACGTATGCAAACCGGTTGGCCAAAACAAAAACATTAGCTGCGGGAGAGACCTGGACGTGCTATGCCATAGAGAATCATTCACTTGAAGCAGGTGGGTTCATCTCTATGTTGGCATCCGTAACAGCGAAAGTGGGTTGCAGAATTTCAGGATATGAGGTGACATAATGGGCTACATAGAGAATATGCAAAGACAACAGGCGTTAGATAAGAGAATGCAGCGTAGAGATGTGGAAAGAAAGGAAAGAAGACTAAGTAGATCTGAACAAAGAGCAGCCGAGAGACAAGCGGAGCAGGCGACAGTCGCTGGGGGCCAGCAGGTTGCCGCTGCCGGTCGGATGGAAGGCATGTACAAGAAGCTGCTTGGTGGCATAGGCGACACTACGGCTACTGCCACAGCTTCCGCCAGAGGTGACTTGGCGCCATGGCGTAAAGCAGGTGTGGATGCACTTGGTCAACTTCAGACAAAAATTGCCGCTGGTCCAGGAGAATTTGAAGAAAGCCCCGGGTATCAGTTTAGACTTGCCGAGGGACAGAAGGCTATTGAAAGGGGGGCTGCCGCAAGAGGTGGTGCGCTAAGCGGCGCGGCAATGAAAGCCGGGATGCGATATGGGCAAGATTTTGCTACAAAGGATTATGATAATTTTCTCCGTAGGTATTATGAGTCCATGAGCCCCCTTGAGCGGATGTCGGGACAGGGCATGGAGGCCGCAAGGGGTATGGGTGAGTTTACTTTATCAGGGGCGGGTCAGGCAGATGACGCACGGTTTCGAGCTACACAGGGGATGGCGGGGGCTGCACAATATGGCGGTGAGTCATTGGCTGGTGGAACTATGAATGCCGCTAATATAATGGCGGCGCAGAGTGCGGGCAAGACCCAGAGAGATGTAGCTTATAATGCGTGGAAATTAGGAGAAAGTACAAGAGATCGAAGAGAAGGAATGTGGGGTTTTACTTAAATTGAGAGGTTACTAAAAATGGCAATACCACAAGCGTACATACGAGACCCAAAACATGCGAATATCATGGCCCAGATGCTACAAGCCCGACTTGGGTATGCTAAATTAGAACCAAAGGGACTCAAGGTATCCGGGGGGTCCGGGAAGTCTGGGGCCACTACGTTCCATGATAAACGGGCGGCCAAGAAGGCCAAGAAGGCATCGGTGAAGACGGCACAGGCTCAGGCGGAAGCTAATGTAATGAAAACTAAAGCCGCTACACAAGAGATGAAAGCCCGTGGTGAGGAGAAAAGAACCGCCGCCGAAGAGCAACGGGCGCAGCAATCCAGCAAAAATAAAATGGCCAAAGAGAGGCATAAGTCAGCTATGCTAGACGCGCTCGCCGATAGAACTAAAACAGTTATGGGTAATCTTGGGAAATGGATGCCACAGGTAACGCAAGAAAACTATAGAGACATCTTTAACTTTGGGCGGGAGACCCTTGGTGATAGTGTGGGTTCTTTCATGGCTAATCCGGACGAGATAGAGGGTATGAGCCCTGTAGAATGGAAAGTAGCCCACAGTAAACTATCAGGTGCCCTTGAGAGCCCCAGCGACAAGAAGGCCCGTGGGGTCGCTGCAAAAGGGGTAGAGATAGAGAAAAAACGAATGGCTAAGGATAAGACCGCCGCCCGGAAAGAATATATCCGAATACAAGGTGTGCTTGATAGGGTACGTAATACAGGTGGGTTTAGCCCAGAGATTTTCGCCATGCTATCCCCAGAGATGCAGACTACTTTACAGGGCACTGATCGCGAAGAGTATACCGGTTTACTGGAAGAATACTCCCAGCAACTTATGGACGAATATGGCTTTAAGTTTAAAACTAAAGAGGACGATAGGCCTCCTCCGGGGGAGCATGAGGGCAAAATTATAAGAGATATTGAATCTGGAAAACGCTTTAAATCAGATGGAAAAAATTGGAACGAGGTTAAATAATGGCATACGTATTTGAAGACGAGGAGCCGACCGACAGGTATGTGTTTGAAGACGAGCCCCCACCGGAGCAAGAGCCCGTGGTCACGTCCGGCAGGTATGTGTTTGAAGACGAGGAGCCGGTAGACGTCGTACCAGCAGAACCGGAGCCAGCGGTCACATCCGGCAGGTTTGTATTTGAGGATCTTCCCACGGTGGAACCTGAACCTGAGGAGGGTCGTACATTCGCGGGCGCCTTAAAAGATGCTGGTGTGACGGTAGGGGCCTTTGCAAAAACACTTTCAAGAATACCGGAGAACCTTGCTGCGAAAACAATTTCAGCAGTTCAGGGTCAAGCGGGGGCATCGGTTGTAGACAGGGGCATCGCAGACAGATTTGTAAATTGGGTTGATGACCGTAATCGTAAATTAGCAGAGCAGTACATGGATGCCGGAGATTTTATTCCAGGTCTTATTTCTAAGAGAGACGTTGCCGAGCTTGGCCCGAACTTAGGTTTTTCTGGTGTTTCCATGGCCGGCACACTTGGTGCCGGAGCGTTGGCGTCGCCTGTGCCAATACCAGGTGCCAGAATAGCCGCGGGGATGGCCGGGGGTGCGGCAGCAGCGCATCGTATGGACACTTACCAAGTAATGAATGAATGGCTTGAAAAAGTAAATCAGGAAAGTATAGACAAAGGATTGGGGCCGATATCTAAAGCAGAAGAAGAGAAGTTTAAAAAAGATATGAGCGCCCTTGCAACCGAGCATGGCGCATGGGAAGCCGGTCCGGAAGGACTTGGTAATATACTGGAGTTAGCTTTACTCACGGCCAAGAATTTGCCGGGCGCTAAGTGGCTGCCTAAAAAACTTACTGGGAAATTGGTTAAGGGCGGTTTACGTGCGGCGGGTTTAGCCGCCACAGAGGTAGCGACAGAGACCCCAACATTAATAGGGCAACAGCGAGTAGAAGCAAAGGCCGGTATGACAGACGAAGTGCCGTTAGAATGGACGAGCGGTAAGGACATTCTAAAATCCGCTAAAAAAGTTCTCCCGCAAGTATTGTTGTTAGCAGGATTTATGAGCGCCGGTGGTGCTGCATACCGGAAAGCCACAGGTGAGGCACCGCCTGCCGCGCCCATAGAGCCACCTGTTGAGCCACCAGCACCTGCACCTATGGATGCGGCGGTTATAGGTAAGATAGGGGAGTCTCTGAAAGCGGGGAAGATTACGCCGGAAGAGGCTCGTAATTTAATTAAACGGCCCCGGATGGAACATTTAGCACCACAGGTTGAAGAGCTGATTAAGGTCTTGCCAACGCCACCAAAAGATGCGATAGTGGCTGAAATACCAGAGGGAGAAAGACCTATGACGGAAAAACCTGATGAAATAAAAAAACGTTCGATACTAAAAAAACTTGACGATGGTGGTACCGAGTTATATAAATTATCAAAACCTGATTTTAAACTTGTATTTAAAGATACGGGGGGCGATGAAACAACAGCATGGATGCATAGAAGGTGGGTAGAGAAAGGGAAGCCCGATGGTAAAAAAGGAACAGAGCTAATTGAGTATTATGATAAATACGGCGTACTGGACGGAAATCGTAGGATTATTATTGAACAAGCTATTAGCGAGGGTAAAACAATACCACCAGAAGTATTAAAAGAGTATCCTGAATACTCGAAAGATAAAGCGACTGTTGATAAGATAGTTAAAGCTGTGGAAGAGGGGCGAATTACACCTGAACAGGCCCGCGGGATAGTTAAACAACCAGATATGGCGCACTTAGCGCCGCAGATTGAAGAGTTGATTAAGGCACCCTCGGTTGTGTCTATGACAATTAAGGAAAACACAAAACTCAGAGAACAGGTTAAAGACACGATTAAAACAAGTCTTAAAGATGGTGGTATCAAACAAAACGCCCCTGTGAGATTCACGACTGTTGCGGAACTGGATGACGTCTTGAAAAAAGGGGAACTGACGGTAGGGAAAGATTTTGAAGGGCAGCCAGGTATATCGGCACAGCGGGTTTACGATGACTCTGTAATATCTGCTTATGGTTCCAATGAACAGAAGCCTGTGGCTATCGTATTCCCGGAGTCCGCAGTTGAAAGTAAAGGACAGTCGGTTGATGAAGTCAAGATGAAAGCCACAACGAAACTTCAAGACCTTAAATTTATTGTCGATGGAAAGTTACAAACATACGATGAGCTAACAGGTACGAAGGCTGCCCCTGAGCGTGAGGGAAGGGAGGAAGGTACGGCTACAGAAATATCGAAACCTGATACAAGTGTACCTGAATTTAAATCATCAGAAGAAGCTTTACGGTTTGGTAAGATTGCTACAAAGAGGGTAACCGATAGTCCTAATTTTGTTAAATGGTTTGGGAATAGTAAGGTTGTTGATGATGATGGCGCGCCCCTTGTTGTTTATCATGGTACAAATGCGGTATTTGATACATTTAAAGAAGGTTTAGATGGGGGTATCTGGTTCACAAACAAGAAAGACGTTGCAAAAGATTTTATATTTATAAAAGGTTTTGGCAGAGAAATAGTAAAAAAAGCATATTTATCTCTAAAAAATCCATACATACATGATATGAACGGTAGATTTTTACAAGATAGTCAGGAAGTTGTAAACAATATCAAAGAATTAAATAACGAATTAGGCAGAAACTATGATGGTATTATTCTAAAAAATACACTTGATTATGTTGATAAAGAAATAGTATCGGATATTTACATTGCCTTCAATCCAACACAAATAAAATTAGTCGGACCCTCGGCGGCTACAGAAAAAGTGATTTCTGAATTGAAAAAGAAAGGTTTTGACGGAACGGTAGATAGGCTTAATAGAGGAGAAATAACTCTTGATCAAGCTAAAAGTGAATTAAATGGCGATAAGTCAAGTGTAAAAATAAACGACGAGCCATTGCCGGAAGGTGCTTTCGGTAGGTCTTGGGACGAAATACAAAAAATGCAGGGTGGGGGGCTAAAAAAGCCCCGTACGTACGCTGATAAGATGGCCCCCAGTGCTGTACCAGTTAAAAGAAAAACGATAATGACCGAGGCGCAAAAGAAAGCCCGGCATAAGAAGAAAGTTATAAAAGAAAAACAACTCAACATAGACTCCGCAAAAGAAGCCAAAGATGCAGTGCATAGTATGATCAGAGACCGTCGGCATAGTTTAAATCTCTCTTCTTATGAAACAAACCTATTTGTTAATGATCTGGGGAAGGTTACGACCAAAGAGCAAAGGGAGATAATCCCCTTTATAATTGAGGGAACTAATGTACCGAAAGGGCTTAATCGGCCTGACTTGGAGAAAGTACTCAAACGGGACAAAAAAGTCTTAACGCAAATTGCGGCACAGGTAAGACAGCATTTTAAGAATAGCTGGGAGAAGACACAAGAGCTTGCGTCCGGAATGTCCGCACAGGAGACAGAAAATTACGTCACTCATATATGGGATATCCCTAAGAAACGAAGACGGGAGGTAACAAACTGGTTTATAACTAAGAGTCGGTTTAAAAAACGACGGTTCATTGATACCATAGCTGCGGGCGTTGACGAGCTGGGACTGAAACCGAAAGTCCTGGATATCGGGGAGATCATAAAGATACATGACTCAGTGGCAAACAGGGCTATTGAAAACGCAAAATTTGTAGAAGACCTCTATAACTTAAAAAAAGATGGTGTTTCACTGATTGAGCGTATGGATACAGCGCCGCAGGATTGGGTGCTTATGAACCATCCTGCCCTGACGAAAACAGTATTTATACCGGGCGAGTCTAAAATGGGGGAAAAAGTCACACCGGAGCTACAGAATATTCTTGCAGAGATGGGTGTGGCAATAGGACATAGAATCGGACGGGGGGACGCAGCTGGTTTATACAAGACAGGTGACCCGCCAGAAATGCGCTTTAAACGGTTTATGCCAAGTAGGACGATAGCGCATGAGATCGGGCACCATATTGACTTGGCTCTTGGTCTTGGTGAGTCTTTCCTACAACGGCATAAGACAGAGCTGTACGCTCTAAATAAAAATCGGATAGAAAAGTCAGATTTTGATCCAGAGTATACTGGGTCTACAGAGGAGCAGATAGCAGAGGCCTTTGCCTTTCTATTTACTGACCCTAAGACTATGCGTAGGGTCGCCCCAACTGCTATGGCGGACATGCTGTCGAAAATGAAACAAGACGGCAAGATATCAAAACTGATTGACTTTGATTTTGAAACGAAGTCCAAGAACCTTGTAGAAGAACAGTTGAATACGCTGTCAAAACTTCCGGTTAAAGTCCATCCAGATTTGGCCGGGCCCCTGGGGGTCATTTTTGATAGTAGGTTCGATCGCCCAGCAATAGCCGCCTACGAAGCAATATCGGGTCTCTTAAAGAAAACTTGTTTAAGTGTATCACTGTTCCACCATGTGGCACTCGGTGAGGCAGGAATGGTGGTTATGAATCCGCTGAAGGTACTTAGTATCTACTTGAACCCTATTAAGATTTACAAAGCAGTAGCCCACGGGGAACTGGATGTATATAAGAACACCGATCTTGCAAGGGAAGCCATTAGGAATGGTGTGCAATTGGGCGCGACTAATGACATACCAGTTCAAAAAATACAAGGGTACCTTGACGATTTTGCCGCTAAGACTAGGAATGTTTTTGTTGTAAACAAAGCAGCGAAGTTTGTTCAGACATTTAATAAGAAATGGGACGTAGCGTTGTGGGATTACCTGCATGACACGCTTAAACTGTACGCTTATGAGTCTCTATCTTCTAAGATTAAGACAGAGAAAAATAGGGTAAAAAAAAAAGAGGAGATTGGGCAGTTTATTAATGACACATTCGGTGGGCAGAATTGGGAAACGTTAATGGTGAACCCGAAAACAGTACAGATGATGACATGGGGCTTGTTGTCGGCAGATTGGACGGTCTCTACTATAAGACAAGCACTGGCGTTTACGGGATTCGGCGCTGTGCATAAAGAGACGAGAGCAATGCGAATGAAATTAGGTTCTATCTTTTGGCTTAAAGCGGGGCTGTACTATGGTGTCGGAATAAACTTACTGAATGCGGTTTTCCGAGCCGTAGATCAGGAAGAAAACCCTGAGTATTATAAAGATGTAGAGGACGATATCCTCAGTAAATCTATGTTCGGGAATGCACTCGGTCACAAGACGCATTTATTTGTTGGGAGGTATGAGGACGGTACTGAAAGATATATCAGATGGGGGAAACAGTTTCGTGAACTACCCGAAATGTTGTTTGACGACGCTGGCTTTAGCCCTGTAAGTGCGTCTATAAAGAAGATAGGGGGAAAGGCTAATCCCTTACTCCAATTAACATCGCAAATAGCCACGGGGCATTCCTTGTCGCAATTTAAAAATGATGATATATACGGTAAGAAAGGATGGGACTTTACTTATGGTATAGCAAAAACGATTATGAAATCGCCACTACCGTTCAGTTCAAGAAGTTTGTTTACTCCCGGAAAGGAGTTCCACATAACTGATGTAGCTATGCCGAGCTCTAAAGGGATGTCTCGCTATAAGACGATGAGCCTGTTTAAAACGGCCATTATTAAAAAAGATGAACGGCTTTTAAAAGAGGTGTACCAAGACGCGCTTATGAATAATCTACCTGCATACACTCTGTTTAATGCGGCTCTAACGATGCTAAAAGCCGAAGAGACAAAAGAGTACAACCGGATTGTTAAGGATATAAAAGATATAAAAGAGTTATCCCTACCAGAAGCTAAGGCGCTGGACAGGAGGCTAAAGCGAACTAAAAAAGAGAGGGTCGAAAAAATGGCAGGCATTAAGCTTCTTGAAATAGCGATTGCTAAGATGGAGATACATATAAATGACTAAACGAATAAATGTTCCACCGATGTCAGAAAAACCTACCGATCAATCAGGGCTTGTATCCCGGATATGGCACAGGTTCTTTGTGGACTTACAGAAAGCGGTGAATGCCTCCAGTGATGCAAATATCGACGGGCTCCTATCAAACGTCGGGGGTGGCGCAGGTATGGACTCGGACGTTACGAAGCAGCAAGTATTCGATGGCACGTCCGAAAAACCTGGGCTAACAGATACCGAGGTTATGCGGGTATTCGATAGTGCCGCCGGCGAGGTGGCCAAGCATGCTGCCACGCATACGGACGGCGAGGATGACATCCAAGATGCTACGAATGCTATAAAGGGTCTGATGACCCCAGCCTTGGTGACAGAGATAGAGGAGCTTGATTACGTTCAGGCGCCGACAATCCTTACTGGTGACGGCATAACCGGGGGCACGAATGCCGGCACATATAAAGTAAGTGCCTTAACTGCAAAGCTACGGGCGACTAATTCCACAATAGCAGAGCTTGTGACAGTAACTCTCGCTGAACAAGATAACCAAGCAATCCCCGCAGAAAATATAACTTACTTTGTAAATCTGGAGTATAACGACGGGGATCCGGTCTTTGAGTGTAGTGTAGACCTGCCGAACCTTACGACAGCCATTCCAATCGGCAGGGTTATGTACGACGGGACTGAATTACATAGGACCCTGGCCGGTTTCCATTTAGCTGAGAGTGCAAAAAAATTATTCGTACGGGCGTTTAAGTTACGCAGTATAGAACTGGTACCGGGGACATCTACAATCAGTTACTTAGCAACCGACATTCTTAAAATGACGGAGGGTGCTGCTTATTTTGGGGGGAATTATGTTTCTGCCGGGGCGGTTGATTCATCGGTTACACCCTTCGTGATGATTTATCAGGATGGCGCCGGTGGATGGAAAGAGGGTAATCCTTTAACGGGTACAGACATCGCTTTTGTAGATGGTGGTGGGGGTAATGATTCTATAACTCAAACCGCTGCTAAGTTTATTAAAGCAGGATACGTGGTTGGGGATGAGTTAACGATTGCCGGATCCGCAAATAATAATATCACAACAGAAATTTTAGCATTAACCGCTGGTACAATTGAAGTTGGTACTGGGTTATTAACAACCGAGGGTACCGGGCCATCCGTCACACTTAAGGCTAAAAAACATACGGTTGACTTTGCTCACTATGACGACGGGACTGGAGAATTAGCTCTTATAAAAAATTCTAAGTACGGCGCTTTCTGGGTATGGCGGCACGCTGATGACGGGGACGTGTATGTTGTGTACGGTCGGGGTTCTTATTCTTTAGCAGCAGCCGAGTCCGCATCAATACCGACACACCCTGGCCACTTGGATGACTTTGGCGCATGGATTGGGACTTTCGGAATGCCATATGGCGGTGGGGCTTTTTCTTATATTCTAATGGCCGGGACTCAATCTTTTTCAGGCGAGGCAGTTGGCGACCATGCGCTGCTTAGTAACTTGCTGATAGCAGATGCCGGGCACACTGTAAGTGCCACCGATAAACTCTTAGGCAGATCAACAGCGGGCGCCGGAGTGGTAGAGGAGATACCTTTAACTGCGGCAGGCCGAGCCCTGATTGATGACGCAGACACCGCAGCACAGAGGGCTACTTTAGATGTGGACCAGGCCGGAGCGGACAACAGCACAGACGTTACACTGCATGCATCGGCTACGACCGGGGGGCTAAGTCTTACCGATCAGGAGATAAGTAACAGAGCTGCAACGAACGCACAGACGGGCTATGCTACTGATGCGCACATAACAGCAATAGAAGCAAATACAGCAAAGGATACGAACGTATCTACCACTCTGGAGATAGGCACAAAGACCGGGACAACTGTGGCCATAACGTCCGACGGGGGCGTTGACGATGTGACCCTTCCGGCAGCTACAACCACTGAAGCTGGCTTGATGACAGAAGCCCAGTTTGATAAGCTTGCGGGCATAGCAACTGGTGCTGATGTAACAGAAGATAATTTAATAATAAGTAACAACTTTCTAAGAACTCCAGTATTTAGAAGTGCTGATTATAAATCATGGGCTAAATATGGTACTGGTACTTTTACTTGGAGAGCAGAAGGTGATGATTGGGCTTTACCGAATGTAGGAACTGGGGATATTCGTCAAGGAGCTCCAGGTAGTGGTGCTGTTGATATAACATCTGAAGCAATTCCTGTAATAGAAGGTGAATCTTACTGTTTAAGCCTTTATACTTTAGCACATAGATGTAATTTATATGTAGATATGATAGTTTATAATAAGGATGATGATATAATATTAGATAGTCCACAACCAGCAACAGCATGGAATAATAGTATTGGTGGTGCAAACGGGCAAGAATTAAAAGAATACATAAGAGTATATAATGTTTTAACTATGCCAACTAATGCTGCTTATGTTAAAGTAAGGCTTGTTAAGGAGGATACAACCGCAGGGGAGTTACATTCATATGCTTTCTTTCAATACTTTCAATTTGAAAAAACAGCATTAAATCAAACTACTCCAAGCCCTTGGGTAGGATCAACAATAGAAATAGATGACGGTGCTGATGTAACTGCTGATAATACTGCTGCTGCTATTCTTAACCAGGGCGATTTAGCTACACAAGATACCGCGGACTGGGATACGGACATCGATAACATACCCCCTATTGCTTATGGTGCTTACTGTGTAGATCCTACTAACATATGCGCTGACTCTAATTTTGCAAGAACTACTGGTTCATCAGATAATACTTTTTGGTTAATGACGGATTCTGCTTGGGCTGCGACGTATGGTTATAATAACTCTGAAGGCGTAAGGTTAACGGTTAATGCGATAGGGAATACAACAGATTTGACTTTAAGAAATAATGATTCTATTTTTTATTTACCAGCTATAAACGGCAATACTTATCATTTTAAAATACGAGTTAAAAAAGACGCGGCACATGACGCCTCATTACTTAGGTTATTAGCCAGACAGTATGATAAAGACCAGGCGTATCTTGCAAGTGTCTACAGTACCAATATAACTTTTGCCGCTGCTGACACATGGTATGTGAAAACAGATAGCATAACTCTTACTAATGCAAATTGCCATAGCATACAGTTATGCTTTAGAGTATCCGGAGGTACAGCTGGTTATGTGTATTTTGATGACATATGGATAGGTCGGGTGGCGTTGTAGTAAAATATAACCGTAGGAGGACAAATGGATTGACTAAGCTAACTGAACGAGAATTACTTGTCGCACATACTGTTAAGATAGAAA
>JAGGSN010000141.1 GCA_021159005.1 Candidatus Zixiibacteriota bacterium
AGTGTGGGAATGACATCACTATAGCATCCGCCTAAGGCGGACAAAAGGCCGGACAGTAGTGTAGTTTTTTATATAATATTCCATTGGTGATTCCCAATAAATATCAATAGGAATGATAGTTGCGGCAACTATTTATTTTTCATTATTCATTATTAATTGTTGAATAAAACTCTCCTTTTAGTGTATTAAGTATATAATAAATGATAAAACCTGAAATTGTTATCGATTGATATAAGATGACAACAATTTACGATAGTTAGAGTTAATTTTTATACTCTGATTAAATGAATGTGAAAGGAGGTTAATATGCCTGTTTATATCTGGCTGATACTTGCGGCAATCCTAATTGTCATAGAGATATTTACCGCCGGATTCTTTATTGCGTGTTTTGCGCTGGGCGCTCTTGTCGCCGCTGGTATTGCCTATGTATCGCCATCCATGGGCTATCAAGCCGCCGGATTTGTGATAGTTTCAGTGATAGCCATACCGATTTCTCGTATTCTGGCAAAACGCTTTGCCGAGGACCAAACTCCTCAAGCCGGCGTTGATGCCTTAATTGGCAAAACCGCCGTCGTAATTGAGGACATCGTACCAATATCACAGAAAGGACAGGTTAAAATCGAGGGGGAATCATGGCGAGCTTTAGCATCCGATGAGATAAAAGTTGGGGAAACAGTAAAAATAATCGAAGTAAAAGGAACAATGCTCAAAGTTCAGAAATTAGAAGGGAGCAAATGATGGAATATGGATTCATTATCGCAATCGTAATTTTAGCGGTAATTTTTGCCGCTATGTCTATGCGTATTATCAGACCCTATCAGCGCGGCTTGGTTGAAAGGCTTGGACGATATCGCCGCACCTGCCAGCCGGGATTGAATATAATCATGCCTGTAATTGAAGCTATGGCAAAAAAGGATATGCGCGAAAGAGTAGTAGATGTCCCGCCGCAGTCGATTATCACCAAGGATAATGTGGTGGTCGAGGTTGATGCGGTTATTTATTGCCAGGTAACAGACCCGTTCAAATCTCATTACGAGATAACTGATTTTATCTATGCGGCTGTTAAGCTGGCTCAGACTAATCTAAGGAATACGCTGGGCGAGATGGAGCTTGACCAATCTCTAACCTCACGCGATGTTATAAACGAAAAACTGCGTGAAGTGCTCGATGAAGCTACCAATAAGTGGGGCGTTAAAGTCAACCGGGTGGAGATACAAAAGATTGACCCGCCTATGGATATCACCGATGCTATGAGCCGTCAGATGAAAGCCGAACGCGACAAGCGCGCTGCTATCCTCGAAGCTGAGGGCATCAAGCAGGCAGAGATTACCCGCGCCGAGGGCGAAAAACAGTCTGCCATTTTAGAGGCTGAGGGACAGGCGGAGGCTATTAAAAAGAAAGCTGATGCTGAAAAATATCAGAAGCTAACAGTGGCGCAGGGCGAGGCTGAGGCAATTATCAATGTCTTCCAGGCTATTCACAAAGGCGAGCCGGATGATAAACTGATTACTTTGCGCTATCTGGAATCATTAAAGCAAATCGCCGATGGCAAAGCCAACAAGCTGTTCTTCCCGATTGAGGTTTCCAGTTTGTTATCAGGTGTGGGACTGGCGGCTGATATGCTGAAAAATCCGCCAAAAGAGAAGGCTGCTCAGTCTGAAGCATAATCTATATCGATAGTTTAACTACAGTTAATAAAACCGGTCTTATCATAGGCCGGTTTTGTTATTTTCCATCAATAGCTTATATTAAAAGAAGATAAAACACTCTTTATGTTTCATTAAATGAAATTATCAGGAGTTTCCCCGAAAATTCCGGTAAAATCTTTATAGTATAGTATGCTTCATAGGGTTAACATTTTCAATAAGTGGAAATCATAGTTTTTGAAAAAACGGG
>JAGGSN010000142.1 GCA_021159005.1 Candidatus Zixiibacteriota bacterium
GAATTAAAACCTGCACCCGAACCAAAACCTGAGCCGATAACTGTTAAGCCTGAAACTATAGCGCCAACCCCTGAAAGCGAAACAATCATTCACCCTGCGTCTGAAAACGAAACAATTATAAAGCCTGTTGAACATGAAATTGCGGCAAAACAGAAAGTAAATGTAACAAGTACCGCTGTGCGCGACCTGCCGGAAATGCCGCCAGAAACAGAAGTTAAACCCGCAGCTAAAATCAGTTCTGATGCGGCGAGCAAGCCGGCTATAATGAACGAACCCGATAGCCTTGGCGCAAATGTTGTTGTGTCAACAACCGATGAGGATACTGAGGAAGAAACAGTTGAATCGCCTAAGGATGATATTGAAGAGACCACGGAACATTCGGTTTTAAATGATGACACAAACATAAGCGAAGAAAGCGGGGCGGCAATAAAACATCATCCTGACATTCTGGATGCGGAAAAACTTCAGCAGCTTTATACTTCTCAAAGAACCGAATCTCTGTCATCTGATGATATGCGTTTTGACGAAGAAGCTACAACCATAGCTGACCCCAAACAGCAAACCAATATGCTGTCTAAACCGCTTATGGCCGAAAGTAAGAAAATTAAAGATAAAAAGAAGTTCGAATTGTTTGGCTGGTTAAAGAAAAAAAAGAAGTAAACTGATATAAGGAGGATTAAGTGACCCAGGAAAATCAGGTACTTTATGAGGAGGAGATCGAACAGATCGATAGGGTGCTAACCCGCCTGATTAAAGAAGCTGAAGCTAAATGCGCTCTCATGGTTGATAAGGACGGTCATCTGATAACTCGTCAGGGCTTTACCCACACTCTCGACACGACCGCATTAGCCGCTCTGCTGGCTGGAAGTTTTGCCTCAACCAAGGAAATTGCCAGATTGGTTGGAGAGCCTGAGTTTTCAGTTCTATTTCATCAGGGAAAAAAAGATCATATCCATATCTCGCTAATTGGCGAGCGCACAATCCTTGTGGTAATCTTCGATGACCGTACTACTATAGGCATGGTCAGATTATACGCCAAAGAAGTTAGCGAAACATTGCAAGAAATTTTAGCAAATGCCGGCAAGAAATCAGAAGGTCCAAACTTAGAGCTTGATGATGAATTCTCTTCATCTGCCGAGGACAAATTAGACGACATCTTTCAGGATTAATGGAGCGTCATTTAATAAATGGCTGTTGAAATCGGCAAAATGCTGGTCCAAGCTGGTAAAATTAGCGAAGACCAGCTTAGTAAAGCTCTGCAAATGCAGGAAAACTCTGAGGGCAGACTTGGTGAAATTCTTGTAAAAATTGGCGCCATAGAGGACGAAAACATAATAAGCGAGTTTGTGGGCAAACAACTTAATATCGGCGCCCTCAGACTTACCGATGTGGAATTAAGTCCCGATATTGTAAAGCTTATTCCTCAAGATATTGCCCGTAAGTTTAATGTTATAGCTGTATCTAAAATCGGCAAATCATTAATTGTCGCTATTTCCAATCCTAATAATATTTATGTGCTTGACGCTATCAAGTTTATTACCGGCTGCAATATTCAGCCCGTCATTTCTCCCGAATCTGTCATATCAAAATCTATTGATAACTATTATGAGGATAAAGGAGCGCTGGATTCTATTATCGCTGAAATAGATGATGAACTTGAAGTAGTCGATGTTTCCGAGGAAGAAATAGCAGAAAGCGACCTTCAGGCACAGGTTCAGGATAAGCCGTTAGTCAAACTTGTCGATTCTATTATCGCTGACGCAATCAGGCAGGGAGCATCTGATATTCATTTTGAATGCTATGAAAAGAGAATCCGGGTGCGCTACAGAGTAGATGGCACCCTTCAGGAACGAGCGCCCATTCCATTTAAATACCGCCCCGCTATTATATCCCGTATGAAAATCATGGCCGATTTGGATATCTCCGAACGTCGGCTGCCTCAGGATGGCCGCATTAAAATAAAAATCAAGGATAGAACCGTTGATCTGCGTGTTTCGGTATTGCCTACGATTTTCGGGGAAAAAGTAGTAATGAGAATTCTTGACCCCAAATCGCTAATGGTAGATTTGACGAAACTTGGCTTCCCTGAATTAGCATTGACTAATTTTAAAAATGCTATTGAGTCGCCCTACGGAATGATACTGGTAACCGGACCAACAGGTTCAGGTAAGACCACAACATTATATTCAGCCCTTAAAACATTGAATAAAACGGATGTTAATATTATGACCGCCGAAGACCCGGTGGAATTTAATTTTGACGGCATTAATCAAGTGCTTGTGAAAAGCCGTATCGGCTTAACTTTTGCCGCGGCACTGCGCTCATTTTTAAGGCAAGACCCGGATATAGTTATGGTAGGTGAGATTCGTGACGGCGAAACAGCGGATATCGCCATTAAAGCGGCGCTGACAGGACACTTGGTTTTCTCGACGCTTCACACTAATGATGCCCCCTCAACAATCAACCGCCTTATAGATATGGGCACGCCCCCATTTCTTATCGGTGCTTCCACAAGGTTGATTATGGCGCAAAGAATGGTAAAAAAAATCTGTTCATACTGTAAAAAAGAAGAAAATATTACTCCTGAAATATTGGAAAAACTCGAATTAACGCCTGATCAGTCGAAAAACTTAAAAGTTTATAAAGGCACCGGCTGTAATGAGTGCCACGGCACCGGTTATTCAGGCAGAACCGGTATTTTCGAGGTTATGCCGATATCGACAGCTATTGAAAAGATGATTATTAAGGGATCGTCAACCGCTGAGATAAGAGCACAAGCTATAAAAGAAGGAATGAAAACTTTGAGAGCGGCAGCTTTAGAAAAAATGGCAAACGGAATAATTACTTTAGACCAGGTGATAGCTCAGTCAATATCCGACGATTAAGATAGATATATTTTTGTCGATAACAATATAAACAGAGGAATAATATGCTGTCTCTAAGAGAATTACTTGAATTCATGGTAAAAAATAACGCTTCCGACCTTCATATTACTGTCGGGGTGCCTCCGATTATCAGGATCGATGGCAAAATTGTTAAGACCGATAATGAGAACCTGACCCCTGAAGATACCAAAAAACTTGCCTATAGCATAATGAACGAAAAACAACGCCTGAAATTCGAGGAAAATTCCGAACTCGATTTATCATTTGGAATTGAACAATTATCGCGTTTTCGATGTAATGTCTTCATGCAGCGCGGTAATGTGGCTATGGCTATCCGCCAAATCCCCCATCGAGTGCCAACCTTTGAGGAATTGGGTATCCCCAAACAAATTGTAGAATTAGCAAATATGCCGCGCGGACTCGTTTTAGTAACAGGCCCAACCGGCTCCGGCAAATCGACAACATTGGCCGCATTGATTGATAAAATAAATAATGAACAGCAAAAGCATATCATTACAGTCGAAGACCCAATCGAATATCTCCATCGTCACAAAAACTGCATAATCAATCAGCGGGAAGTGCATTCGGATACTAAAACATTTGCTTCCTCATTGAAATATGCTCTTCGTCAGGACCCGGATGTAATTCTTATTGGAGAGATGCGCGATCTCGAAACAATGGAAGCGGCTTTAATAATTTCCGAAACCGGCCACCTTGCTTTTGCAACACTGCATACAAATTCGGCGGCTGAGGCGGTGAACCGCATCATCGATGTGTTTCCTACTACTCAACAGGAGCAAGTGCGAGTCCAGCTTTCGTTTGTAATACAGGCTGTCGTTACCCAGCAATTGATACCAAAGATTGGCGGCGGCAGAGTGCTTGCCCTTGAAATCCTAATTGCGACACCAGCTTTAAGGGCGGTAATAAGAGATGATAAAATTCATCAAGTATACAGCCTTATGCAGGCCGGACAAAAATTCGGAATGAGAACAATGAATCAATCGCTGTATGAGCTTTATACGAATCGAAAAATCACAATCAATGATGCAGTAAGCCATTCGACCGCTCCGATTGAACTTGAAGAAATGATTAATAAAAAGGTTCCGGTTAAAGGGAATAAAGTCAGTATGACTTGATTAAACCCGGAGGTTAAAAGTGCCAGTTTTTGAATATAAAGGAAAAACAGTTAGCGGACGCGAGGTTCAGGGCGAAAGAAAAGCGAAAAACCGAGCTGAACTTGAAAGATTTTTAAGATCAAATAAAATCTTAGCCAATAAGATTTCAAAAAAACCATCGCAAATTCAGATTAAAATCGGTACCGGTATCAAAAAAATTGATATTTCTCGCTTTACCCGACAATTTGCAACGATGATTGGAGCCGGTTTGCCGATGGTTCAATGCTTGGAAATCCTGGAAAACCAGCTTGAATCGGCAGAATTTAGAAAAATTGCCAGTAAAATTAAGGAGTCCGTCCAAGCCGGTTCGACATTATCCGAAGCGTTGGCAAAGCATAAAAAGGTGTTTGATGACCTTTATGTGAACATGGTCGAGGCTGGCGAGATTGGCGGCGCATTAGATACAATTCTCGTAAGATTGGCGTTATACCGTGAAAAAGCAGATAAGCTGGCGCGTCAAGTTAAAGGGGCGATGGTTTATCCTGTTGTTGTAGGTGTAGTCGCTGGCGGCGTTACATTTGCCATGCTGACTTTTATTGTGCCTGTTTTTGCCAAAATGTTCAGTGGATTAGGAGCCGAATTGCCTGCGCCTACTCAAATGGTATTAAATCTCTCCGGGTTTCTCAGGTCAAATATTCTTACAATGATAGTAGCGGCAATTGCCGCTTTGGTTGGCTTCAAATTCGCTCTTAGGAATCCGAATTTCAATCTGGCGTTTGATAAATTTAAACTTCGAATGCCTCTCTTGGGCGACCTTATTAGAAAAAGTTCAATATCCCGCTTTACCAGAACCCTAAGTACACTGTTGTCATCGGGAGTTTCAATTTTGGATGCTCTTGAGATTACCGCAAAAACCTCAGGCAACCTCGTTATTCAACACGCTATACGAAAATCAATGCTTTCGATTGCTGAGGGTGAAACAATTACCGCTCCTCTTAAAGAATCGGGGGTTTTTCCGCCTATGGTTACTCAGATGATATCAGTTGGCGAAAAGACCGGCGGCTTGGATGATATGCTGTCGAAAATCGCAGATTTTTATGATGAGGAAGTTGATGCGGCGGTAGCGGCTCTTACGTCGGTTATTGAACCTATTATCATTGTTTTTATGGGCGCTGTAATTGGCGGCATTCTAATTGCCATGTATCTGCCGATGTTTGATATTATCGGAAAGATTTCATAAATCTGATATTTGGGACCCCTGCCTGAAAAGGCGGAGGCGCTGCGGCTGGCATACGTCCCCGTTATGAAGCATATCTGTGTATGACAGCTTCAAGCTCCTGCCTAAAAAGACGGTTTTTTTATCATGTTTGAAAAATTCATTCCATCATTTACTTCAACAGAATTGCGCGGACGAATCTTCTGGATATTATCATTAAGGCTTATAATATACGGTCTTCTCTTTACGGCTTTTGTGATGTTCCTTCACTCAAATGAATTCATCTATAGAACATTAATTATCTATGGCATACTTGCGATAGGTTTTTTAGTATATATTTCAGTTTTTAAATATAAACCGCATGAATATTGGTTGAAAATAATTATCGGCACCCAGATAATTTTTGAGTTTTTCATCGAATCAGTGCTTGTTAATCAAATTGGCGGTAATTTTTCACCATTGCTAATTCTATTTATATTATCGATTGTATCAGCCACGATTATTTACGGTTTATGGGGAACGCTTATAGCAGCTACAATCGCCGGTTTATTTTATGCCTTGCCGATACTTTATGATTTTTCGAAATTGTTTCCCGGTATATTTGCATCAGCTCAACTAACGCGATTGGGTTTCTCCTCGGATGAAGCTTTTTATACGATATTTTTACATCTATGCCTATTTTATTTGATTGCTTTTATCGCAGGCTATGCCGCCGAACGGCAAATTTTCGCCTCGAGGGAACTTCGCAAAATAAAACTGGAAACAGATGAAATTTTAGAGAATATGAGTTCGGGAATGATTACAGTGGATAGGCTCGGTCGGTTAAGATATTTTAACAAAACAGCGGGAGAAATACTTGAAATAAATCCCGATTTAGCCCGGAATGCCTCCGGCAAATCGATATTCTTAAAAAAATTCCCGGAATTATACTATAAAATCGATTTGGCTATGACAACCGGATATGTTGAAACGAGGGGTGAAATTGAAATAAAAGTGGATAATAAAATAACTCCGCTGGGTATTTCCACTTCAGTCCTAAAAGATGAAAACAATGTTATACGAGGTGTGATTGTCGTTTTCCAAAATTTAGCTGAGGTAAAACAGATGGAGAAACGGCTCAGGGATGCCGACAGAATGGCGACTATCGGAGAATTATCCGCCGGTATCGCTCATGAAATAAGAAACCCACTGGCTGCAATTTCAGGTTCGGTCGAGGTTCTAAAAATTTCTCTTAAACCGGATGATAAACAGAACTTGAAACTGCTGGGGTTGATAATTAAAGAAAGCGTCAGGCTGAATAATATCATAACCGAGTTCTTAAGATTTGCCCGTATTACCGGAAAGCCGGAGATAAGAACTGATATTGTGCCGGTAATTGATGAATTAATAGTCTTAGCCGGAACCCATCCGGATGTCGGCGAGGAAATTACCATTGATTATCATCATCCCAAAAGCACAGTATATGCCAGGGGCGGCCCTGATTTATACAAGCAGATGCTCTGGAACCTGATATTAAACAGCGCTCAGGCTATCGAGGGCAAAAAGGGTAAAATATCGATATTCTGTACTCAACATATTGAACAAAGCGGCAGGGTTTGGGCAAAAATTACTGTCAGTGATAATGGAACAGGTATTCCGCCGAGTATGCGGGATAAAATATTCAACCCGTTCTTTTCAAATAAATCTGATGGTACCGGTTTAGGCTTAGCGATTGTGGCGCGCATAGTAGACACTTTGGATGGCAAGATTAAATTCGATACCAGCGACAATGGAACCTGTTTTTATATGTATATTCCTGCAAACATTGAAAGAATAGGGGATAGTAAAAAACAACCGCTTCTCTCTGCAACCTGATACAAGATAGTTTGCCTCGCTTGAGGAGAGCCTATATTGTTGACAATAAATACCTATTATTTGTGATTGGCGTACGTCCTTGTGTATCAACTACGCGTAGGATGCCCTTTTGTTGCCAGGCGCAGACAAGCGATTTCGAGTAGATTTCAAGCAGCAGCTATGTTATTACGATAGATTAAAAAATTTCGATGAAACTCCAATTATATTAACAGTTGATTATTCCCGTTTAATTCAATTATATTAAAACTAAATTAAACAGGATTTTCGCTGATGTACTTTTTCATATATCAGCGGTATTATTTTGTATAGTATGATACGGTAATGTTTGCCAAATATAGTAAATAGAAGGATGTGCTTTAATGAAACTTGGTGATATTGAAATTATCTCGATAGTTGAAAACCGGTTTAAACTTGATGCCGGGGCGATGTTTGGAGTCATTCCCAAAGTCATCTGGAGCAGGATGGTAACTGCCGATGATTACAACCGAATTCCGCTGGATATCAATCCGCTGATTGTAAAAACCGACAGCGAAACCCTGCTTGTCGATTCCGGTTTCGGCGATATACTCAGCGCTAAATTTGAAAAGATTTTCGGCTTGGAAAATCCCACTCAATTAGACAGCGAACTCAAGAAAAATAATATCGCGCCGGAGGCTATAACCGGTGTAATATTCACTCACATGCATGCTGACCATGCTCTTGGCGCGTTAAAACACAGCCCGGATGGCGAACTACAGCTCCGCTTTCCTAAGGCGAAATACTATGTCCAGAGACGTGAATGGCAGGATGCCATGAACCCCAACGAGCGAACGGCGGCAACTTATTTAGTAAACAAGCTCAGGCTTTTCGAGGAATCCGGCAGGCTGGAGCTATTGGATGGCGATACCGAGCTTTTCCCGCATATTACAATCAAGCTTATAGGCGGCCATACTCCCGGTATGCAGGGTGTCATTATCGATGGCGATGGCCAGCATATAATTTACCCCAGCGATATTTTACCGCTTCGGTACAACATTAAAATCCCGTACGTATCGGCAGTCGATCTTGACCCTACAGCGACTATAAATCAGAAACGCTGGCTGCATGAGAAGATGCTTAAAGAGGATTGGATTCTGGCATTTGATCATGATATTGAGTTTAAATTCGCCAGATTAAAAGCTGATGAGAAAGGAAAAATCACTCTGGAAAAAGTTGACGGATAAATCGTTCGTATTTAAACCATAACTTTAAGAGATAATCGTAAAATGAATAATAACACCACAAATAACAGGATATATACATGGATATTGAAGCCAAACTTGCTAAATTAAAAAAGATGCAAAATGCTGCCAAGCTCGGCGGCGGCCAGAAAAGAATCGATAATCAACACAAGAAAAAGAAATTAACCGCCCGTGAACGTGTCGAATTGCTTTTAGATGACAACTCATTCGAGGAATTCGACATGTTTGTTACTCACCGCACCAAGGAATTCGGACTCGAAAAGGAGAAATATTTCAGCGATGGTGTTATTACCGGCTATGGTACTATTGATGGTCGTTTAGTATTTATATTCAGCCAGGACTTCACGGTTTTTGGCGGCACTCTATCGGAGGCATTTGCCGAGAAAATCTGCAAGATTATGGATATGGCGCTTAAAGTCGGCGCGCCGGTTATCGGGCTTAACGATTCCGGCGGCGCCCGCATTCAGGAGGGCGTTGTATCTCTCGGCGGTTATGCTGATATATTTTTACGCAATACTCTTGTATCCGGAGTTATTCCCCAAATATCGGTAGTTTTAGGTCCTTGCGCCGGCGGGGCGGTATATTCACCGGCTATTACTGATTTTACCATCATGGTAAAAGGAACATCATTTATGTTTGTAACCGGACCCAATGTGGTAAAAACCGTTACCCATGAGAATGTAACATTCGATGAACTTGGCGGCGCGGATACTCACTCATCCAAATCGGGAGTGTCGCATTTTGCCTGCGAAAATGAGGTCGAGGCTTTGCAGATTACCCGCAAATTATACAGCTTTTTCCCGCCGAACAACATGGAAGACCCGCCGGTTATCGAATGCAGCGACCCGATAGACCGAATTGATGCCGCCTTAAATACTATCGTGCCGGAGAACCCTAATAAGCCGTATGACATAAAAGATGTCATCATGAAAGTCATCGATAATGGCGATTTCCTTGAGGTGCATGCCGATTATGCTATGAATATCGTAGTGGGATTCGCTCGTCTTGGGGGCAAACCGATTGGTATAATCGCCAACCAGCCGGCTCATTTGGCTGGTGTGCTGGATATCGACAGTTCGCTTAAAGGGGCGCGGTTTGTTCGTTTCTGCGATTGTTTTAATATTCCGCTAATTACATTTGAGGATGTGCCCGGATTTTTGCCCGGCACGGTTCAGGAGCATGGCGGCATAATCAAGCATGGCGCCAAACTTCTGTATGCCTATTGCGAGGCGACTGTGCCCAAGATTACCCTCATCACACGCAAGGCTTATGGCGGCGCTTATGATGTTATGTCCTCGAAACACATCCGCGGCGATATCAACTATGCCTGGCCCTCCGCCGAAATCGCGGTGATGGGTCCCAAGGGCGCGGCTGAGATTATTTTCAAAAAGGAGATTGCCGCCTCTGATGACCCCGAGGCATTGCTTAAGCAGAAAGAGGAGGAATACCGTGAACTATTCGCCTCGCCGTTTAAGGCTGCCGAACGCGGCTACATCGATGATATTATCATGCCGGAAACCACGCGCCCGCGTTTGATAAAGGCATTACGCATGCTCGAAAACAAACGCGACCAGAACCCGCCGAAAAAACACGGGAATATTCCGTTGTAGGGGGGATGTGATTGCAGTCGGAAGTAACTTCCAACTGCACATAAATAAGGATTCTTTCGGTGTTATCAGAAGTTACTTCTGACAACAGCATGACTGATAAAAAAGTAAAGGAGTAAATATGGAAGCTAATATGAGTGTTCCCTTATGGATAGTCGGTTTATTGATGATAGGTGGATGGATTGTATTAGAGGGAATAAAATCAGTCTATTTATATATTATAAAAAAAATACATATACGCTATGAATATCGTATTCAGATAGCAAAAATTAAAATTGATAGGTATGAAAAAATATCAAATTTACTTTTCGATATTGTCCATTGGTTTGAAAATATAGTAGTTAATGGCAAAACTGATAAGGATACAGATAAAATGGAAAATATTTTGTACAAATTAAAGAAACTATCATTCTTTTCTTCAATTGAAGTACTAGAGCAAATAAACAAAGTTGAAAAACTGATAGGCAAAGAACATGATGAAAAATCCTTAAAAAAGTTAAAAAAAGAAATAGGAATGGTTGCGTTACGGATGCGACAAGATATATACACAGCACAGATAAACTCAGATTGGGGTTTGATAGATTAGCGATTAACGTGTTGTCAGAAGTTACTTCTGACAACAACTTTTGCGTGAGAAGTATATTATAATAACATGGGATTGAGACATAGACAGAATTTAGAAGGCGGATGTTATTTCATAACAACATCGGTGATTGGATTCGTAAAAGTTTTCGATGATCCGGAATGTTCAAAGATTATCATTGATTCGTTAAATTTTTGCCAAAGAAAGTTTAAATTTCATAATAATGCCTATGTTATTATGCCAAATCATATTCATTTAATACTAACTCTAAACGAAAACACGAAAATTTCAAATATAATGAGAGACTTTAAAAAATATACTTCAGTAGCTATAAAGCGTTATTTTGCTAAAGGAAATAATATTGCTATATATAATCAATTACAAAAACATGTACCATCCAAATCAAATCGCTCTTTCATATTATGGCAACCCAGATTTGATGACTTACAGATATTTACAGAGAAAGTATTTTTGGTTAAAATGAGGTATATTATTTATAATCCAGTAAGAGCAGGTTTAGTATCAGAACCTGAAGATTGGCAATATTTATATTATGAATCTATGCCAGATTGAAGTCGGAAGTAACTTCCGACTGCACAAGGACGAAACTTCCTACTGTGCAAGAGAGTAACTTCCTGTGAACAAGGAAATGGATGTTGAGGATGTGGTGTCAGAAGTTACTTCTGACACCAGCTTGTAGGTCAATTCGCCTGAGGCGGACTTGTGGTCTTGACTATTTCCCGCGTCGTCAGTCCGCCCAGGCGGATTTCCTGACGACATTGGCAAGGGGCTTGTGACCCGTATGGCTGTTGGTGCATGAGGGACATACACCAACCACAAACACGTCACTCGGCGGCTGGCAGACGTCTTTCTCTACTGCGAAGCTGGGGTACGCTTCAGTGTTGTCAGAAGTTACTTCTGACAACAACTTGTAGGTAATCCGCCACAGCGGACGCCACAGCGGACGCCACAGCGGACAACATCCTGACACCGGCAACTTTTTATCAACACCCGCGTTATTTATATTGACTCAAACGGTATAAAATATTATGATTTAGTCAAAATTTAGGAGGTTTCTTATGTGGATAATCCGTTATGCTGTTGCCGCACTATTGATAATTGGTCTTCTGGGCTTTACCATTCAGAATTCGTACCAGAGAACCGTTATCAACATCGCCAATCAAACTTATGAAAATGTTCCTTTGATTTATGTAGTTTATATCGCCTTTTGCCTAGGCTTGATTTTCTGGTTTGCGATTTCAGTTATCCAGTATTTCAGGATTATGGGACAGCTTTCAAGCCAACGAAAGATAAACCGCACCCTAACTCAGGAGATTACTACCCTGCGCAATCTGCCGCTTGAGGAAATCGAGGAGGAAGCGGAGGAAGATAAAGAATGAGCGAAACATTATCGGCTTACTGGTGGCTTGTTATTCCGCTTGTATTAGCGTTTATATTGCTGATATTTTCTCTCGAAAGGCGAAGTTCCAAAGGTAAGAAAACTTTCCCACATAACTATGTCGACGGTCTTAAGGCGATTATCGCCGGCGATGATGACGGCGCTTTTGTCAAACTAAAACAGGCGGTGGCGGATGACACCGGCAACATCGACGCCTATCTCAAGCTCGGCGATTTATTCCGCAAACGGAGCCATCTCGAGAAAGCAATTCAGGTGCATCGTGAACTGCTGATTCGCAAGAATATCGACCAGAATACAACCTCGATGATACGTCAAAGCTTAACCGAGGATTACATTCAGGCAAAAAAATACGAGCAGGCTTTGGAAATCCTCGAAAAGCTCGTCAAGGACGCCTCATTTAAAAACTGGGCACAGGAGAAGATGCTTGAAGTTTACGAGAAAACAAAGCAGTGGGAGAAAGCATTTAATACGCGAAAAAACATTTTGCATTCGAAAGACCAGTATCACAAGCTGGCGGTTTACCGTCACCTAAACGGCAATATCCTGTTCAATGAGGGCGAGTTCCACAAAGCCCGTTTAGCCTACAAGGAAGCGCTTAAATATGACAGTAAATTCGCGCCCGCTTATATTATGATAGCCGAATCGTATCTGGCTGAAAACAGAAATGACGACGCCGCTAATTTTTATAAGAAACTCGCCGCTAATGTTCCCTCTGAACTTTATCAGGCAACTCGCAAGATAGAGCAGACATTTTTTGAGCTGGGGCGTTTTTCGGATGTTGAAACGACTTATAGGGAGGTTTTAGAAAACTGCCCGGATGATTTAAATATCCTTAAAGCGCTGGCGGGTATCGAGGAGAAAAAAGGCAATATCCCCGCCGCCATTGAAACATTAACGCCGGCCTTAAACGCCGAGTCTAAAGAGGCAGTGGCTGTAACCCGTTTGGCTGAGCTTTATCTGAACAACAACCAGCAAGAAAAAGCAATTGAGGTGCTGGAAACCATACAGGAAAAATGGCCATCGTTAAAACAGCAATACAAATGCCCTCATTGCGGAAATATAACAGCCAAGCAGGAAATAGTATGTCCGAACTGCAAGCGGGTTGGACCGTATAAAAGATTATGAGGTTATCCTTAATAATTATCCTTTTCTCCGCAGTGTTATGTTCCGCCTCCGAGGTTGACAGTTTAATCGAGAATGGCCAGCTGGCTAAGGCTTATCAATACCTCATCGACAATTATAAAAACACTCCGGATGAGCCGGAATATCTTTTCGTTAAGGGGAAAACCGAGGAATCCGGCGAAACATCCGCCGCCTATTTCAAGGATTTTATCAATAAATCATCGGGCAATTCCCGTCTTGTCGACTGGGCGAAGCTTGATCTCGGCAAATACTATTTAGCGCAAAAACTATATGTAACTGCCAACAAGCTTTTCGAAAATATCGACCAGGATTCGCCGTTCTGGGATGAGGCGTCCTATTTAGCGGCCAAGTGTCTGCTTATGTCGGATGAATACGAACTTGCCGCCGATGATTTCAAGGCTATCACCGACCGATATGAAAGCGAAGAATCTTCAGAGGTTAAAGACAAGCTGGAGCAATTTTACAACTGGGCAAAGCTGGGTTTGGCGGATGCCTACGCATCGCTAAAAGATTACAATCAGGCTGAGTCGGTTTACACCGAACTGATAGAGCCGGAACGAGAGCATGACATATCTGCCCCGGCTCTTCTGGGACTGCAGGATATCGCCCAACAGCAGAACAAGCAGGACAACTCCCGCGAGTATGCAAACATGTACAACGAACGATATCAACCGGATAGTCCGGTTATAGAAAATTCCGGCAGGGATACTGCCGAATCAATTTCGGCTAAACCGGAAAAATATGAGCCTGCTATCAAGCGCAGTTCGGGCTATTTCATTCAGGTTGGCGTATTCCACAATCGAGAAAACGCCGACAGGATGTCAACGCTGTATAAGGAGAGCGGCTACAAGGCTTACATTGAGGTTTTCATCGAAGGAGGCGAGGAATTCCATCGCGTAATGGTAGGCGGCTATCAATCCAAACAGCAGGCGGAGTTCGTCAAGAAGCGTTTAGAGCGCGCGATAGGGGAGAAGTATTTCATCATCAAGCGGTGATGTTTTTAGCATATCTTAAAACCTCATATCCATAAACCGATTTAATAACCAACTCTAAGCAGTTATGTTTATTTACATGTTTAACAATAGAAGTAATAACCAACCTTTTCAGGGTCGGAGCGGGCTTGAAAAACCCGTCTATTAAATGCTTTGTATTGCTGTTATTATTGGCGTTATAGTGTTTCGTGGTTGGTATGCGTCCTCGTGCACCAATTAGCATAGTAGGGCAGGAAGTCCCTGATATCCTGCATATTGGGCTTCCGGTGTTGTCAAAAGTTAATTCTGACAACCGCATAATTAATCCATTGACTAAGCATATATTTGCGTGTTGTCGGGTCTCCCAACCCGATGTCATAGCGCTGGTAGGAAAGAAGCATCTTCAGCGGTAATACTTGCCCTGCGAGTTTAACTGCTTGAAATTGAAAAGGATACGCTTAATGTATAAAATCTATACACAAATATTAATATATTTTTTTATACATTATAAGGTAATAATGCTTGCAATAAATAAAATTTATAATATATTATCTAAAATTACTAATATTAATTATTTTTAATGAGAAATTTTGGATAATATAGTAACCAGATTATTAGAGAGAAGTGAACCTAAACAAAAGGAGAGTACCATGAGGAAAATGGTAACAATTTTTTCACTGGTCGTTTTTGTCGCTTTAATTGGAATTACGCAAGCGACAACTATAGACCCCACAACATCAAAGGCCTATGATTTCAACATCAATAAGGCTAATGATGTCAACATTAACAAGGCATCCGACAATAATCAAAATGATGCCTCAATTTATGATTCAACAATTAGAGACTACATCAACCCTAATCCTGTTACGCTTGATACCCGCGGCGGTAATATCCTTTGGGATCTAACGCATGGCGTTACTTATGGATACGATCCTTATGGCCTATACAGTAATCTTACTGCATATCTTGATGGCTTAGACTTTACAATGGATACCACTTCAATTGGTTTGAATAATATAGATTTATCTCAATATGATATTATTGTTATTAGCCTTGGTTCCTCTTGGCATGGGGCTTACACACCAAGTGAAATTGCCGCTGTTGAGGCATTTGTTAATAACGGCGGCGGACTGTTTATTATGGGTGATAATAGTGCTTGTCCTATTGGCAATATAAATCCGATGGCACAGTCATTTGGAATGAATTTTGGTGGTTATCTTTATCCTCTTGATCTTTATGTTAGCGATTTTGAAAACCACCCTATCTTTAATGGTATAACCGAAATTTACTATAGAGCCGCCGGCGATATAGCAATTACCGGACCTGCCGAATGGGTTGCTTATTCTGATGCTGGTCAAGGAGTTGCAGCGGCGGCTGAAGTTGGCGCCGGGCGAGTTGTTGCGCTAAGTGATTTGAACTGTTTTGAAAATAGCTACTATGGCATCTCGCAAAACCAAGCATTCTCTGGCAATATATTTAACTGGCTGGCTCACTCTGATGATGCCGATATTCTTTGGGATTTGACACATGGTGTTTATCTTTCCTATGAGCCATCCGGCTATTATTCTGACTTAGCTGCTTTGCTTGCCGGAGAGGGTCATGGAATTGCTGCTACAGCTAGCGGATTAGACAACGTAGATTTATCCGGTTATAGCGCAATTGTCATATGTCTTGGTTCTGCTTGGGATGAAGCTTACACTCCAAGCGAAGTTGCCGCAATTCAGGCTTTTGTAGCGGATGGCGGCGGCTTATTGGTAATGGGTGACAACATTGGTTGCCCAAATGATAATATTAATCCTGTTTCCCAAGAATTTGGAACAACTTGTGGAATTTCTTCAATTAGTCCGGAAGATTTATATATTACCAACTTGGAAGACCATGCTATATTTAACGGCATATCAGAAATATTTTTCCGAATAGGAGGTGAAATCAGCGTAATTGCCCCCTCAAGCGTTGTTGCCAGTTATGAATCTTATGCAGTAGTGTCCGCCGCAGAGGTTGGTTCGGGGCGAGTTGTTGTTTTGGGAGATTTAAACTGCTTTGATAATACCCAATTATCTTATTCCCAAAACCAGGCTTTTGCTATAAATATTTTCGACTGGTTTATACAGACTCCTTCAGATAATATAATCTGGGATATTACTCATGGAGTATATATGGATTCCTATTCACCAGACTTTAGCTATGCTATAATGCAGTCTCTTATCGAGCCGCATGGCCACAGCATTATTACCACAGATGCCGGAGTCGAAAATATTGATCTGTCAATGTATGACGTTTTAGTTGTAAGCTGGGGTACTGCCTATAGTTCAGCATATTCGTCAAGTGAAGTGGACGCAATTGAAGCTTTTGTTGAAAATGGCGGCGGATTATTAGTCATGGGCGATAATCCCGGATGTCCAAATGGAAATATTAATCCGGTTTCCCAAGCATTTGGAGTAACTTGTGGAGATACTACAATTGGTCCAAACATCTCTGACCTTGAAGAACATGAGGTTTTTGAAGGCGTATCGGAAATTTATTTCGTAGGTGGAGGAGCAATCAACGTCACCTCACCCTCCATGCCTATTGCTTCCAACGGCGGCGGATTGCATGCTGTCTCAGCATATTCGGATGGTAATGCAAAAGTAATTGTAATGGGCGATGCAAACCTGTTTCAAGACGCTTATATTATTGAAGCCGATAATGAGGATTTTTCGGTTAATCTGTTCAACTGGCTTGCTGAGGATGAAACCGGCATTGAAGATATTAAGTCAATAATCCCGATGGCATATTCGCTATCGCAAAATTATCCCAATCCGTTTAATGCCCGGACTATCATCCAATACAATTTGCCCGAGGCTTCACAGGTTAGTATCGATATATTCGACCTTCTGGGACGGAAAGTTGCCTCTCTTGTTGATGAGAAACAGACATCGGGAATTCATCAGGTTATCTGGAATGCCGACAATGTTTCTTCCGGTATGTATTTCTACAAACTTCAAGCAGGCGACAATATTGAGACAAAGAGCATGACGCTTTTGAAATAGCCTTGATACTCACATCTATCAATCTTTTTCTATCGGCGGCAGAAAATTACTTTCTGCCGCCGTTTTGTCTAAGCCCGGATTTTACTGTTGATTTTTAGCAATAAGCCTAACATTATATACATCAGCGCGCGGGGCGAATTGCATATGCTCTTAGTATATTGACTCCTAACTCTTCCTGTCCAAGGTTGAATATCACCATCTGCTCGATGTCAGCAGTAATCCTTTTTTGCCTGATTTCATCAACCATGATTATACCTCTACTTTAACCTCTTTGCGAAGTTTAAACCCGCTAATGATATTCCTTAACTCTTCGACTTGCTTGTTGAGCTGTTCGGCGGCGGCGGCGGTTTGTTCGGTGCCGGCGGCGGTTTCCTTGGTAACTCTATCGACGTTTTCGACATTTTTCGAGATCTGTTCAGCCGCGGATGACTGCTCTTCGGAGGCGGTGGCTATTTGTCTCATCATATCCTGAACCGCTTCAATAGCACTGTAAATCTCATTTAATGAATTGCTGGTACTTTGAACCAGTTCTTTGCCGCTTTCAACAATTTGCTTGGAATCATTAACCTGTTGGTTGGCAGTGCTAACATCATTCTGAATGCCTTTGATAGTTTCAGCCACTTCTTTAGTAGCTGTTGTTGTGCGCTCCGCTAGTTTCCTAACCTCATCGGCAACAACGGCAAAACCGCGTCCCTGTTCACCGGCGCGAGCTGCCTCTATAGCGGCATTTAATGCCAAAAGGTTGGTTTGGTCGGCGATATCGTCAATTACACTGATAATCTCGCCGATAGCGGTAGCTTTTTCCGCCAGTCCATCTATATTTTGAGCGGTAACATTGGAAGATTCTGCAATCTCTTCCATGCCTCGCGAGGTATCATCCGCCAACCTGCTTCCCTCTTGCGCTTTTGTTGCTGTTTCCTGAGTTTTCTCAGAAACTTCACCGGTATTTTTGGAAGTTTCAACTATTGTGGCAGTCAT
>JAGGSN010000143.1 GCA_021159005.1 Candidatus Zixiibacteriota bacterium
AAGATACCCTAAGCAACCCCATATGAAGGCCTTAAGGAAACCAGCACGCCTACTGCAAAAACTGGGATAAATTCCAACATTATTATAGTAATTCCAATTACTAATCACTTATCAACCCAGTAGGTCAAGCCGACTTGAGGCTTGACTTATTTTTAGTGGTTGGTGTACGTCCTCGTGCACCAACTTTTTTGCGATTGGTATATATCAATACCCAAATAATGTATTTGCCTTATTTGTGCTCAGTAGGTCAAGAATATTTGAAGCTTGACCTATTTAACCGGTAGGGTCAAATCCGCCTGAGGCGGATTTGCCTGCTTCAACTGAACTATAGATTAATTAAATATCCAAGCTGTAATCATTCTAAAAGTGAAGGTCAAGCCGACCCATCACAACCGGCCCCTTGCTGGTTTCATCAAACCTCTGGGCGATATCAATACGCAGCACTTCATTGACAATAAGACCAATACCAATATCAGTTTTGCATTTACTATCATTATACTCTTGCTCGCCGAAACCGACTTTGCCGACATCGGCGAATAAAGAGGCAGTGAAATCATCAGAAAAATCGAAATAGTAGTCTAAGTTTGCCAGGATATATCTGTTGCCGGCAAACTCCTTGTAATCATAGCCTCTTAATGAACCGACTCCGCCAAGGAAGAACCATTGGTTTAACGGCAATTGCTGGTCGGAATAGCCGCCTCTTGCCCAAAAACCAAAATGTTGTTTACTGGTAAGTTTCAGGCTGCTATATAAAGCGGCTTTTACGATATCATATGAGTGGTCGCCGCCTAAGTCAGCAATTATTCCATCGCCGGCTGATTCCCATTTTACTTCGGCATACTGCCCGGAGGTTGGCCATGATTCGCTCAAACGATTATCCCAGCCGATTGTCAATCCTATCATCCGTAAATCGCCATTGATGCTTTCAAGTATAGAGGGATCATCACCGACTGTCGAATAATTTTGACGGAAATTTTTATTGCCGCCAAACAGCGCTGCATTTGTGTTCTTAGTTAAAACTTCATTTGCTTGGGATGTGTAGCCGAGCTGTATGAATGCCTCGCCAGCCAGTTTTTGTCCAACATAGCCATTTATACCTTTGCGGTAATAGAAATCGTGAAAATCTTCTTTGAAAAGCAGGCTTGAGATTGAATTTTCGGAAATTTCAAATATCCATTCATCCGGCGTAGCAGCGCCGCGATATATATTGCCGCCAAAATAAGCTGCCCAATCGTTGCCAAACTCCTGACGCAAGCCTAATTTATAATCCCATCTCTTCAGCGCGAACGCATACCCGGCATTTATATCAACATCAGGTAGTTCCCCCTTGCCGTCGCTGTAATTAATGCCACATAGCAAAACCAAACCCTCAACTCGGTTATATCGAGCCGCTAAGTCAAAATCAGCGTCATTTGTTTGATGGCGATGTTTTATTTTTGGTATTGGTTTACCTTCTATTATTGCAGTACTGCGAGTTATAATCTCACCAAACGGCGCCTCTATATCACCGCCGGCAAAACTGCCTTCATACATAACAACATCACCAAATATCGAAACGACATCGCCGAAAACCTTGCCATACACCTTAACGTCGCCGGTTAATGAGACCACATCACCATTAATAACTTCATCAGAGTCTATTACCAGATTGTCAAAACTTACACGGTCTTCAGCATTATATCTGCTGGCATCAATTACTTTTTTATTGTTGTAAATATATTTTTTATGCGGCAATTTTAAATTAATGCTTAATCCATCGCGGTCATTATTGGTAAATATTAGATTATCAATATCTGCTTGAGAAAATTTCATTCCGTCGATAATAATTCCATCATTGCTGATAATTAATTCATTATTAATTTGAAAGGAGGAATCGCCGCTATCAGTTTTTACAGTCTTTTTTTCAGGAAAGTCCCACTCGTTCAGCATTACCGTTTTGACATCGCCGTCTTTACTATTTACCGATACTATAATGGTATCGCCATTAATGACAATTTCTAATGTTTTGGGTTTTATATTTTTACCGCCGGCGGCGTTAGCAAGATTGCTGAGTAAAAACATTATACCAATAACTAAACAAGCTTTTAAATACATGGCAACACCTCATTTTTAAATAAAATTATAACGTCTCCTCACTGTTTTTGTTTACGCATTTGAGGAAATATTGTTACATAAAAACAGCTGTAAATAGCAGCCCAGGTTTTCTCTGCTTCAGGCCAAATATCCGGACAGTCCGCCTTAGCTATAGAAAGTCTGTTCAGACTGTTAACAAAGAATCGTGTCGCTATATTATCAATAAGAGGAAAATATTTTTATAATTCTCATCACTGTAGATCATTGGTAAGACAGACATTCTTATCTGTCCGGGTCAGATGGGTTGAGGCTGTGCCAAAAGATTGATTGAACAATCATTGCGGACATTTTGCTAATAAATCAGATGTATTGTTTGTAAATAAGTCATTGATTTGCAAAGGCATCGCGTAGGGGCGTATTGCAATACGCCCCTACGCGCGTAATGGAATATAGACTTTTATAACTTTTGGCACAGCCTAAGAATGTCTGGCCTATTAACTGCTCTTATAAAATATGTTGAACATTTAACATTAATAACACACCCCTAATCCCTCTCAAGAGGGGAATAATAAACAAGAAGGCGTTTGGCAGCTGCCGGACACCCCTATGCGCGGCGGTATATATCATCCTAAAACATAAGATATTATTTCGTCAACATCCTAACCCTTCTCAAGAAGGGAATAATATTTGCGTTAACACGTTATATGATTATACAATTTAAAAATCCCCCGTCAGCGGCAGGGGATTTAGGCTTGTGCTGATTACATCTGTTGGAAAAATTAATTAATCATCAATCACGGGATTCGATAAACCATAGAGTTGATATTCATGCCAGCGCCAACCGAGGCAAATACTAAAATATTGTCTTTTTTAGCGTTGTAGTTCTCAATCTTATCCTTATACAGCAGGTCAAGCAGAGTCGGCAAAGTGGCTACCGAGGTATTTCCCAACCGTGATATAATCATCGGCATTACGTAAGGCGGAATATTTTTCTCGCCATATAATTTATAAATGCGCTTTAATATCACTTCATCCATCTTGGCATTTGCTTGATGGATAAGCACATTATCAACATCGTCAAGAGACAATCCTGCTTTATCAAGACCCTCCCTGACAACCAGCGGAACCGTAGTTATTGCATACTGGTATAATTTATGACCGTTCATCTTGAGGTACAATTCATCGCTATGATTATTAGGGCTGCAAGTTTTATCCATCCGCAGCATATAGGCGTAATCCAGGGTATCAGACCTGGCGGCATGTGATAATATTCCAACCGGTTCATCGCTTTCTATGCCCTCGATAATGGTTGCGCCGGCGCCATCTGCATATATCATGCTATCCCGGTCATGGGGATCGGAAATACGGGAAAGGGTGTCGGCGCCAATAACCAAAGCTCGCTTGGCATCTCCCGATTTGATATAATAATCAGCCTGTATCATCGCCTGAAGCCAGCCGGGACAGCCAAATGGCAAATCATATGCGATTGTTTTGGGATTTTCAATTTTTAAAGTATGCTTAACTCTTGCCGCAAGACTGGGAACAAAATCGGATCGTTTATTGTCTTTTTTAACATCACCGAAATTATGAGCTACTATTATGTAATCGAGACTTTCTTTGTCTGTTTTCGATGATTCGAGCGCTTCTTGCGCCGCGAAGAAAGCGATATTGGAATTAACAAGATCGTCAGTAACGTATCTCCTTTCAACGATGCCGGTTATCTCCACGAGTTTGCTTACAATCTCATCATTTGTTTTATCGAATTTATTGCCGCCAGGGTCATAAAACTCATTTTTAAGAAAATCCTCATTAGGAATTTTTCTCGTTGGGATATAACAGCCAGTTCCCGTAACTATAGAATAGATATTTTTCTTCATATTAACACTCTTAAAATTTGATTTGACATAATGTGCTATTATGTAAAAAATAATAATAAAGTCAACTACTTTTCTAAGACTCATTGATAAATTTGATATATCTAAAATGGAGCATATCATCATCATTAAATATGGTAATTTGCTAATCCATTCAAGTTATAACCCCAAAAAAGGGTTTACCTTATGCAAAGATTGTCGATAAAGCATATAAATACATGAAGTTGCATGCTACGCAATCAAACAGGGATTTTCAACGGGAATTAAAGCAGATAGGAATAATTACCAGACGATTTTTATTTCATTTTATTCATAAAAACAACCAGAATGTTTATATGATATTAAACAAACGAAAGAACGTTCAATGATAGCTATATTTATAATTAACAAAATTTTGCTATTGGGTTTTACATTATTATGAGTAGAGCAGAATGCCGCCGTCAGCTGAAACTGAAAAATTAAAGGCAATGAAACATTTTTTTGATATTATCAAAGCTAGATATTAGAGGGAATCATCCATAATGGGCAAGACTAAAAAACGTCGCAAATTAAAACATAAAAGAAAAACCGGCGCTGCTATTAATATATCCGATATACAAAACCTGTTTCAGCAAGCGGTTTTTAAGCATCAGTCAGGACAATTACAGCAGGCAGAACAGTTATATATCCGAATACTAAAAACAATTCCGGATAATACTGACGTTTTAAATAATCTTGGCATTGCTCAACAGGGACAGGGTAAATTAGATGAAGCGCTCGATAGTTTCAATCGGGCGCGGAGAATCAATCCAAACGATGCCGAGACATACAACAATATCGGCAATGTATTTCAGGCGAAAGATATGCCGGATGAAGCGATTGAAAATTATCATCACGTCTTGAAAATTAAACCTGAACATGAAAAAGCATGCAACAACCTTGGCTTGGCGCTTTTAGAACAAGACAAGGCGGATGAAGCGGTTGCCAGCTTTAATCGAGCAATAAATATCAATCCCGGCTTTGCGGATGCATATAATAATCTCGGCAATGTTTTAAAAGAGCTTGGCAGGCTTGATGAAGCTGATGATAACTATCGCAAAGCAATCAAAGTTGACCCGAACTTTGCTAAGGCATACACGAATATGGCATATATAAAGAAGCACGCCGATTATAATGATGATATCAGGGCAATGGAAGACTTGATAGAAAAGCCTGAACTTACAGATATGCAGAAAATGCATCTATGTTTCGGATTGGGAAAAGCGTTCGAGGACCTGCATGAGTATGAGAAGTCATTCGGCTTTATCAAGGATGGCAATAAACTTAAGAGAAGTAATTATAACTACTATATCTCAGACGATGAGAAACACTTTAATAGGATAATTAATACATTCGATGAACGGATGTTTCAACAGTATTCCGGCTCTGGCTGCAAGGACAATACTCCGATATTCATTGTGGGCATGCCTCGTTCGGGCACATCGTTGATTGAACAGATACTGGCAAGCCATCATGATATATATGGCGCGGGCGAACTGCTATATATGGGAAAGATAATATCAGGGGCAGGCTATAAGGCAGAGTATGGCAAGTTTCCCGATTATTTAAGCAATCTTAATCGAGATGATTTAATTAGGCTTGGGCAGGATTATGTAAATCACCTCAGACGACATTCGTCATCGGCAAAACATATAACCGATAAGATGCCTCATAATTTCCTGCATATAGGTTTGATAAAATTGATTTTGCCGAACGCAAAGATTATTCATTGCCGGCGCGACCCGATGGATACCTGCTTTTCATGCTATAAAACTCATTTTACGGGGGCGCTCAAATTCGCGTATGATATGACTGAACTGGGACAGTATTACAATCTTTATCAGAATCTTATGGCGCATTGGCATAAGGTAATGCCGGGTTATATCCTTGATGTTCGATACGAGGATGTTATTAACGACCAGCAATCACAGACGGAACGGATGTTGGATTTTCTCGATTTGTCATGGGATGATGCTTGTCTATCGTTTCATAAAACCAAAAGGCCGGTGCGAACCGCCAGTTCTGTGCAGGTGCGAAATCCAATATACAGCAGTTCTATCAAACTCTGGAAACACCATGAAAAGCAATTGGAGCCTTTGTTAAAGGCGCTCAGTATATCAAAAGAAAAAAGTATGGTTATAGAGTCGAGTAATCAAACGGCTGATATTGAAATCTTAAGCTGAACAATGAATCGATTTAATGATGCTGACGAATCAAAGATAATTTCACGGAAAAGTGAAAAAGAGGGCATATGCAATACGCCCCTACGAGTTGATGTATGCAAAGTTAGATTTATTGCTAAAATTCAAGTACAAAATCCGGGATTAAAAGTATTGATCTAATTATTATGTTTGTTGACGATAGGTAGTTAAAGAGAAAGCAATGAAATACATAAACCAATTAATGACGACGCTTATTATATCTATGTTGATAATTGTTCCATCTTTATCATTCGGTGATACTGCTTTCCCGATAGGACAGATTCCTTTTAGTTTCGACTATAAGCTTATCTGCCGGACAGCGATAAGCTCCGGCAAATTGAATCGATTGCCGCCAGTTGGGCCTTATTATAGCTCTACCTTTGATAATATATTCAGTAATCGGGAAATGTCTTCGGCTTTGAAAATGGCTGATAAAATCCCTGAAAATGATATTCGTTTATTTTCAATAGCAACTGAAAAATTTCAATCAGAGAAAAACACTAAAACAGAAGATATGTTCTCATTCATAGGCGGGGCGAATTATCAGCCATCGAAATATTTCGGCGCTTTGTTTATGTTTAAACTCGACCGCGCCAAAGCGATTGACCCGGACTACATCGGCAAGAAATGGCGCGGCTTAGCCGGTGATATAGAAACAGCCGCCATATATTTTAAGAAAAATAATCTGACCCTAACGCTTGGCAGGCAAAGAATATTCTGGGGTCCTCAGCCGGTGAATCTGATGTTCTCGGAAACCGCCGAACCGCTTGATATTTTCTCGGCAGGCTACAAGAAGGGAAGACTGTCTTTCAATTTCCTATTTGCCCGTCTTGATGGCAGCCGTCCGGATTCTATTGATTATCTGCGTTTTCCAGCTTATTCATTCAAAGACAATCGCTATATAGCCGCGCATCGTCTCGATATTTTGCTGTATAAGAATTGCCGGCTTGGCTTTTTTGAATCCTCGCTTTTTGGCGGGGAGGGCAGGCCGCCGGAGCTTTACTATCTCAACCCTTTGCAGTTTTTCCATATTGCCCAGCTCAATGAGAATATGGATGACAATACTATTCTCGGTCTTGATTTTATAATATTGCCAGCCCGCAGTTATAGTATCTATGGCCAATTGCTTGTTGATGATTTCCAGATTGACAGGAAAACGCAGGGCGACCAGGAGCCGAATGAAATTGGCGTTATGGCCGGTTTGTTTAAAGCAGGCAAACCGGGTTCTCTTTCGCCCGATATCAAAATCGAATATACTCGAATCACAAACCGAACATATCATCAGATTATTCCGCGCAACAGGTATCTTTACCGCAATAAGCTTTTGGGACATCCTCTTGGCTCTGATTCGGATTCGCTTTCGCTGTTAGTGCGGTTCTGGCCGGATGTTCATCGCTATGCCGAAATAGAGATAGCCTGGCGACGTAATGGCGAGGGGTCAATCTATAAGCCGTGGGATATGCCCTGGCTTGAGATGGAGGGCGACTATGATGAGCCGTTCCCTACGGGTATAGCCGAGAAATCATTGTATATTGCATTGCGCGCGCAGGGTTATCTGCCGTTTTCACGATATACAGCCGACCATTTATTTATTTCCTTAGATGCCGGTTATGGTTCGATAAAGAATTATCAGAATATAAGCGGCGCTAATACTTCTACATCCTGGTTGAATTTTTCGTTAAGCTGGCTTGGTTTTTGGGATATTAATATGGCTGAATAAGAAAAATATTGCTATTTATATTTCGCCATTTTTGTGCTGTCGGAAGTTACTTCCGACAGCTGCCGGATGCCAGCACATGTTAAGATTTGTGAATAATGCAGGCTATTCATATTTCACCTTGCATTTTTTAATATCCAATTGCAAAATCATCGAGTAATTATATATCAACATTTAGCTTGGAAAATTACGGCGTCTTATATATCTTCAAACCGTGAAAAAAACCGTTAAAAAATGGTATCTTGGCGCGCATATGTCAATCGCCGGAGGGGCATTCAATGCCTTCAAACAAGGCGAAACTTTCGGTTGTGATACTATCCAGATATTTGTGAAGTCAGCCAATCAGTGGAAAGCCAAGCCATTATCTGATGAAGAGATAGAGAAGTTTCGCGCTGAGCAGGAACGCACCGGCATCACGCCGGTTATCGCCCATGCCTCCTATTTGATTAATCTCGGGTCGCCTGATAAAACCATGCTTGAAAAATCCCGTCAGGCATTTCTAATAGAGATGGAACGCTGCGCGAAACTAAGAATACCAAGCCTTGTTGTTCATCCGGGAAGCCACATGAAAGCCGGTGAGGAAACCGGTATTAATAATATCGCCGAATCAATTAGCTGGCTATTAGAGCATTCTAATGGTTTCAATGTTAATATTGCGCTTGAAACAACTGCCGGACAGGGGACTAATCTAGGCTATAGGTTCGAACAGCTTGCCGCTATGATTGATAAAGCTAATAATCCGGATGGATTAGTTGTTTGTTTAGATACCTGCCATGTTTTTGCCGCTGGCTATAATATTGCGTCAAAGGGTGGTTATGAGCAAACCTGGGATGATTTCGACCGTATAATAGGATTAAATAAATTGGCTGTCATCCATCTTAATGATTCAAAAACGGAACTTGGCAGCAGGGTAGACCGTCATGAGCACATAGGACAGGGAAAACTTGGCCAAAAAGCGTTTGGGTTTATAATGAAAGATAAACGGCTGGTAAAAATACCAAAAATTCTGGAAACTCCGAAAGGCGATAACGGTTTAATGGATGAGATTAATCTCGGAATATTGCGAAAGTTAGCTTGAATCTCGATAATAAAATGACAAAATCAACAATAATAAATATGCGAAAACAAGATTGCTGCCTCGCTGTAATGATGATTTTGCTTATTATGGGGTTAATAACTCCCGCTTATGGAGATAATTACCTGCAGGTTGCCGCCGCCTACAATGATGGTCGGGATACGGTCGGCAGGGTTGAGCATTTTGTTGAATTTGGCGAGAAAATACCGGTCTTTATTCCGCCTTACACTATCCATTTCCGAATATTTCCCCTCACTGATTCAACATTTTCAGTTAAAGCTGATTTTTTCGAGCTGGGACCGGACTATTCTTTTTATCGGAAAGAAACAACCGCAACCCAAAACGAATGGCAAACAATTGAGAGCTTACCATCAAAAGGCATTTTGTTTGATTACTCGTTTGCTATTGCTGCAGACACAATAAGCAGCTATAATGTTGTTCCGGTTGACAGCCTTACTATTTTTGAATCGGTGCATTATAAAGCTTATATATGGCGCGATACGTATGCCGATTATAAATGGCAAGCTCGTTCTGGATATTTGGAGAATATTTTCGACCGCTACCGAAAAGAATTGGGAGTTACAAGAGCGGGCAAGGCAGATTTTTATATCTACCCCGGAAGCAATAACAGCCCATACATAGATAATTTTACCGGCATCGGCTATGATATTGCCGGACACAGTCTGTATGCCGTATTTAACAAGGATTTCGACTCGGCTTTGCCCCAGACACTTCAGCGATTTGTTATATATGACACCTGGGGTTATTCGCCTCGATTCTTAGCGGTCGGTTTTTCACGTTTTTACCTTGATGATATTTATCTTGCCAGAGAATATGTAAAAAAGATGCCGCTAAATGAGATTGAAAGTATTTTTAACGATGAGTATCCCGAGGATATCGAAAGCGCTGATATATTAAGCGGCGCTTTTGTTAAATTCCTGATTGATAAACATGGCCTGGCAAGTTTCAGGAAACTATATGATGAATCGTCGCCCGGCAGTTTTGCATTTGATAATAATTATCAAAAAGGCTATCTCGAATTATTGGAAATGTTTATTGAATATGAAAAGAATTTAAAGCTTGATGAATCTAATGCATCCTATTTTAACGATTTTTACTCAAGCCAGATGTGGTTTGATAAAGCTCTAAAATATGGTGTCTGGCTGGCTTCTCAGCCTATATTGAGGGAATATCACATCCAGAGATTGGGAGCAACTTATTTTCAGCTTGGCAATTATGCTCAATCAGAATCCAGTTACGCCAGCCTTGTCAATCTTCAACCGGATAACGAAAAAGCAAAATATCTTCTGGGATTATCTTATATACGCAACGGTAAAACAGACAAAGGAATGAAAAAGCTTGAAAGCGTAATTGATAGTTTCCCTGATGCCGCTAAGATGCTGGCAGAAATCTATCTCGACCAAAACCGCAATAACAAAGCCGGTGAGATGCTTGATATAATCAAGGGTGTTCCCGATAGTTGGACTGCGATACTCAAATCACGTTTGGCATTAGCCTTAGATGATACTGCCAAAGCGGATACATTGCTGAATATCTCATTGACTCTTAATAATAATGTAATTGCGCTTGTGCCAAGCGAGGCTCGCGGCTACCTTGGCGCCGCCTATACGCTTATGTTCATGGGATTATTCGAGGATGCGGAAAACCGTTTGCAAATAGCCCTGTTTATTGAGAATAGGCCTTACTACTTAGCCCAAGCCAATTTAGAAATGGGGCGGCTCTTTGACCTAAAAGGCGACCATCAAACAGCCGTGGAGTATTACAATAAGGTATTAGAATTAGAGTCCGGAATATATATGAATAAATTAGCTGAAAAACAGATCAATAAACCATTTAAACTGAAATGACTTTTTTAAACTCGATATTTCTGGCTGGTTTAGCCGCCGTTATAATACCTCTTTTGATTCATTTTCTTTCGCGCCGGCGAATTAAAATCATCGACTTTTCATCTTTGAGATTTCTTCTGCAGATGCAAAAATCAAAACTTCGCTGGCTGAGAATTCTCGAACTGCTTCTTCTAATTATAAGGATGCTGATACTTGCCTCAATCGCCTTAGCATTTGCCCGTCCTGCCCTAACCGGCAAACAGGCTTCAAGTCATGCGCCGGCATCAATTGTGATACTTATAGATGACTCGCCATCCGTCGAAACGCTCTCATCAGGAGGGACAATTTTCGATGAGATGAAGCGCGGCGTCGATGTGATTTTAAATATGCTCAAACCCAATGATGAAGCGACTATAATTACATTATCCGGCAGACAGACTACCATAGGACCATACTCCGATTATAATCGCCTTAGGACGCAGCTCTATACTTTGCAGCCGCAAGCATCGCTGCCTAAATTCGATGAGGGGTTGAAAAAAGCGGCGGAAATATTATCGGTTAGTCATAACTTGAACAGGGAAGTATATATCTTTTCAGATTTCCAGAAGGGCGTATGGTGGGATGTTCCGATAAATCTAACCGACCCTCAATTCAGATATTTTGCTATAAAATATAATAATGAAGATGCTGAAAATGTTAGTCTGACAAGAACTGAATTTCCTCCCCAATTGCTTGCGCCCGGCGAGGAATTTGAAATCACCGCTCATTTGAAAAATCATAATAATAATGCGCTGAATAGCCGATTGGTAGAGCTTTTTATTGATGATGAGAAAAAGGCTCAGACCGCCGTTAATATTAAGCCCTCAGGAAACGCCGCTGTGGAATTTACCATTGTTCCCGAGTCTCCGGGACGTCATTGGGGTTATTTCGAGATTGAGGATGATGATTACAATGCCGACAACAGATTTTATTTCAATTTAGAGATTCCTCCAAAAATATCGGTATTGGCGATTGGACAAACAACCGATGATGTAAAGATTATTTCAAATTGCCTCAAACGCTCGCCGGATGGTCAGACGACTAATCTGGGGTCTTCGTCAGATGTCGGGTATATTGATTTTACCGGCATCGAGGTTTCGGGTTTCAGCCGTCAGAATTTGTCAGCTTATGATGTTGTCATACTTAATAATATCACTGCCCTGCCGCCGTCATATTTCAATTCTATTAATGATTTTGTCGGTTCGGGCGGCGGCTTGTTTATTATCCTTGGCGGCAGCAGCAATGTTGAATCATATAAACAATTCATTGCTGAAAAAGCGGATATAACATTTTCTGCTCCGATTAATGCTATTACCGAAGGACAATCAAGGCCGTATTATTATCTCGATGATTTCGATTTGACTCACCCGATATTCAAGGTTTATTCGCCGCAGAATCCGCAATCATCAGAGATTCCATCGTTAAAGCTGTTTTCATATATACCGCTTGATGGCGGCATAGCCTTAGCCCGTCTTGAGAACAATAGCGCAGTATTATCGCTGGCGTCAAATGCCCGGATTATGGTAATGGGGTTTGGGCTAAGCCAAAAAGATTCGGATATTTCAGTGCATTCCTTTATTGTGCCGTTTATAATCAGGACTGTTGAACATTTAGCCTCAGCTCCAAGCGCCGCTGAGGAATATTTCATCTCCGGTCATCCGGCGGCATTAAACATTCCCGAGCAGTTAAAAGCCTCTTCTGTAAAGCTGTCGAAATACAACAAATCGCTAACAGGAGCCGGCGATAATCACAATACAGCAGATGAGATAGTCGAGGTTTCGAGAGGTGCATACGGCGCTTTTGTGAATATTCCCTATGCTGGTTTCCCGGGCTTCTATACGCTTACTACTGAAGCTGACACAGTCGGGTTTTTCTCGGTTAATCACGACAGCGTCGAATCAACTATTGAGTCAATCGACCCGAAAAGCCTTGATGAGAAATTGGCCGCAGACATCATTTTTATTGACGGTCAATCCAATATAGAGAATGAGATAATGCAGGCGAAATTCGGTTTTGAGTTATGGAAATACTGTCTGCTGTTAGCTCTGGCTTTATTGATTGCCGAATCAATACTTGTGCGCAAAGCAAGATAGACTCTGCTGATGCAGTCATGCTAATGATGATTTATTGAACAACGTTAATGCATTCGTATGTGAGTTTAGTAAGAAATATTAAACATTATTAAATTTTTATATTGACAACACTATCCAGTATATATTATGTAATCATTGAATTTCATTTTGGTTGTTCTTCAATCGAAAGCTTATGTTCTCGCGAAAAGTAAGATCATTTGAGTAATGAATTAGAAATAAAATAGTATTGTTGCAGATATCATTTATCATATAGCCGTATAAATCGTTAATAAAGGAGGATTGTATGTTCTGATATAAGCTTGCAGTGTTCTGAGAATTTCAATTCTCAGTTCAAAGTAGTATTCTACACACAATAATCTATCTTCACAAAATTTATGGAGGACTAAGAAAATGCAAATTAATACTTTAAAGAGAATATTAGCCTTTAGCATGTTAATAGTATTAAGCGGTTTCATATTTGCCTTTGGGGATATGATTGACGGGTAGGATGATGGGTTTATAACATCATTTCAAACAAATAAGTCGTTTAATCATATAGTAATTACAAATAGCACACTGTCTTCAGCATTTCAACCGCTTGTTGATTGGCATAACCAGAAAGGGCTTAGGGATACGGTCATAACAGTGGCATGGATATTAGAAAATTTCACAGCCGGCGCAGATAGCCAGGAGAATATCAGGGAGTTCATAGATTCGGCGCATACGCATTGGGGGACTGATTACTTTTTATTGGGAGGCGAGGCGGATATTGTGCCAATTAGGAGTGCGTTAAATGGAGACCAATCATATTCTGTTAGCGACCAATATTATGCATCTTTAGATTCTGGTGATGATTGGACAAATACTGTTTACGTTGGAAGAGTTTCTACTGAGAATACTACAGAATGTGAAATATATGTTAATAAGGTACTATACTACGAAAAAAGCCCGCCGCTTGATACAGAAGATAATTATCTTAAAAGGATTGCTCTTTTAGCAGAATCTTATTTTGAAGAAACTAATGACTCTATTTGGTCAGATGTCTATGCTCGATTTGGCTCTCTTTTTGATTTTACAATAATAAGAGATAGTGATACTTGTGATAGCGATTCATGTGATTGTGAAGATTCATTGAATTGTTACAGTATATGTCCTGGAGGTATTACACCAGTAATATGTGGAGATGAACAATGTGATAGTGATGCGATGAAACATAGAAATGACTTTATTAATGCCTTAGATGAAGGTCAGCATTTAGTTAGTCATTTTGGACATGCCACAAACACTGGTGGTAGAATGGGAACCGGACATAGTGTTGGTATCGATAATTATTACATAGATAGCTGTATGAGTAACGATAATATGTTTAGCATAATAATATCACCTGCTTGCTGTGGTCTTACAAATTTTGAACAATATGAAGATTTTGATTGTATAAGTGAACATTTTCTATTTCATAATGTAAATACTGGGGCTGTAGCATTTATGGGAAATACATGGTCTGGTCATAGTAGTTCATTACCTATAGATACATTATGGTGGACAGAGTTTTCAGATGAATCAAGGACGGATTTCAATGTAGGAAAAATTTTTGCAGAAGCAAAAAACAGATGGCCTATTACAGATGATAGCTCAACCTTTTCAAAATTTGCTCATTGGAGATTCAACCTTCACGGCGAACCGGCAATACCGATATGGACCGACATACCGGATACATTTCTTGTAACACTTCCTGATCTATTCATACGGAATGAACCTTGTACTGTATTAGTAAAGAATTCATCTAATAATCCCGAATCTTTAGCAACAGTTTGCTTGTGGCAAAAAGATACGTACTGTTTTATTGAAACCACTAATTCTCAAGGGCATGCTATTTTTAATAAAGCTTTTACAGTCGCTGATTCAATAATAGTAACTATATCAAAATATAATTTTAAACCTTATCAGAGTAAAGTATTTGTAATAGTTACAGGTTGCCTTAAGGGTACTGTTTTGGATAAATCTGATAATCCTTATGGATATCCCGTTGAAAATGTTCGTGTGCGTACTGATCCTACTAGCGATGAAGATACAACTGACAGCAATGGAGAATATTTTATTGATAGTGTTTTTGCTAATACATATAGTGTTCTATTTGAATTTGAAGGAGATATTAATGCAGAAAAATTCAATGTTGAAATTGTTGCTAATGATACAACTACTGCTGATACTGCAATTTACGAATTCGAATATCTTCTTGGAGATGCAAATATGCACATTGGCTTGTGGCCGCCCCGGATTTTAGGCAGCGACATAACTTATCTATCAAATTATTTTAAAGGCTATCCTACTAGTATACCTTGTTATCTAAGTGGTTTTTGGGCTTCTGCTGATGCTAATGGCAATTGTATAGTAGGCATGAGTGATGTAACTAAACTTGTTAATTATTTTAAAGGTCAACCATTAATACAATGCTCCGTCTATGTTCCTGCTTGGAATTCTACCAATGACGCTCCAGGCAGCGCACCAAACGGCTGGCCAAATTGCGATCAGTCAAAACTACTTCAAAATACTACTATTATTCCCATACAATCGATTAAGTAAACGCATTTAGTTAATAAACCGCCGCCGAGTATATCAACACTCGGCGGCTTTTCTATTGCTCGGAATTCTCCGGCTTCTTTAGTATCATTTCCTGGTAGTTGTGGGTCTGGTTCCGACCTTACTCGGCGGGGAGAAACCCAAAACTTTACTGTAAATCTGCTATAAAACCCCTAAAAATTAATTTTTAACTTTACTATTGTCATATATATTTATATACTATATAAATAGCTGCTTCTTTCCAGGAAAGCATTTTTGGAATATGTTAAAAATAAATTATCACATCGTAAAGACATCAAAGGAGTAGTAAAATGAGAGCTTTTATCTTGTTTCTGGCTGTTTTGTTTGTTGCGGGGTTTTTCCTGATAGCAGCCCCCTTCTCATTAGCCTCTGCCAACCAGCTAACTGTCAGCGCGGCAATATCTACGGGAACATACGAGATTACAAAAACCGAACAGGGTGATGAGATTTACCTTGAAGATTTTGGTTATCTGCTTATACCGGGAAAACCGGCTTTGCCTTCAAAGATTTTTGCCACTGCCATTCCGCCTGGCGCTAAGGCAGTTGATATTAGTTTCGATGCCGGTGAAGGAATAATATTGCCCGGCAAATATGATATATCTCCGGCGCCTTTACCCAGAGTCATCGGTCAGGAAAATCCTCTAATATATGAAAAGGAAAAACGGCAATATGAAAATAATTATAATGCCGCTTATAACCATGATGATGCTTATCCATCACAAATCGCAGAGATGATTAGAACTGCAGGTTATAGAAAGTATAATCTCGTAGATGTCAGGGTTTCTCCATTTTCTTATCATCCCCTATCGGGCAAGCTGATTTATCATCCTGATATTACTATCAACGTAAACTATCGACAAGATTCAAGTCACAGTTTTGCAGCGATTGATTATAGCGAGCAAACCGAAAATATCGCCAAAGAAATCATCCTGAATTATAATGAAGCCAGCATCTGGTATCCGCAGAATGTATCTACAGATAAAGACCTTTATGATTTTGTAATCATAACCCTTAGTTCATTGACATCCTCAGTAACGCCTTTGGTAAACTGGGAAACCGCTAAAGGCAAAATTGTGCGAGTTGTAACTACCGATTGGATAAACGGCAACTATACCGGCGTTGACTTAGCTCAGAAAATGAGGAATTTTCTAATAGATAAATATCCCTCAGGGGAATGGGGTATTGAGGATGTTTTGCTGGTTGGCCATTATGATGATGTTCCTATGCGGCGCATTGCTCAGGATCTCGGTTATGGCGGTCCCGAAACTGATTACTATTATGCCGAGCTTTCTTTGCCGGACAGCCTTTCTTGGGATGCCAACAGGAATCAGCAATATGGCGAAGATGCCGACCTTATTGATTTTTATAACGAAATTATTGTTGGCCGTATTCCCTGGAGCGACCCGGCTACAGTGCTGCATATATGCGAAAAATCTGCTGCCTATGAACAAAGCGATGATATTTCATTCAAAAAGAATATACTTCTGTTGGGCGGCTTCTTCTGGGATAACGACCCAAACCCACGCACCGATAATGCTGTGCTTATGGAAGCTAAAGTCGACCAGACCTGGATGGCCGATTGGACCATGACCCGCATGTATGAAGAGGGCTACTCAACGTACAGTATGGATTATAATCTGACAAACAGCAATGTAGTATCAGTTTGGTCATCAGGAACTTTTGCTTTTGTGAATTGGGCTGGCCATGGTTCGCCTACCTCAAGCCATATCTATCATGGTTCCGGGGAAGCGTTTATATCATCCGGCAATTGCCCGCAGTTAAACGATGATTATCCGGCTATTATTTTTGCGGATGCCTGCAGTAATTCCGATACCGATTATTTGAATATCGGTCAGGCAATGCTTCAGCAGGGCGCAGTTGGTTTTGTAGGCGCCACTAAAGTAGCGCTTGGTTGTCCGGGTTGGAATGATTCCTTAAGCGGCTCCAGTCAATCTTTAGATTACTTTTTCACGACCAGTGTAACATCGGGCGAATATACTCAAGGTGCAGCTCATCAAAGGGCCTTAAGACTAATGTACACTTACGGGCTATGGAGCTATAACTACTATGAAGTGTTCGAGTGGGGTGCATTATGGGGCAATCCCGATCTTGGCATGATTGCGCCGGTGCCTCCGCCATTAACCGTAACTTTACCTGATGGCGTACCCGAATATATTGCTCCGGGGGTCCCAACCTCGATTATTGTCCGGATTGTCGAAGGCTGTGAATCTTATGTCTCCGGTTCGGGAATGATTTACTACCGCTTTGATGAGGGAACATTCCAGATATCTTTGCTAACACCGCTTGGTGGTGATCTATATGAAGCGGTCTTGCCTTTAGCATCTTGCGATGATGTGCCGGAATTTTATTTCAGCGCTGAGGGCGACAGCGGGTCGGTAATCGTCAATCCTGTCAGCGCGCCTGATACATGCTATTCCGCTGAAGTTGGCACGCTGGTTATTTATTGGGAAGATAATTTCGAGACCGACCAAGGCTGGACTGTTAGCGGTGATGCCGTAGATGGTCATTGGAACAGGGGTATACCGGTTGGCGGTGGCGAACGAGGCGACCCACCCGCCGATTACGATGGTTCCGGTCAGTGCTGCCTTACTGATAACGAATATGGCAACTCGGATGTTGATTATGGCACTACTTATCTGCATTCGCCTACCATTGATTTAAGCGAAGGCGATGGCATTATAAGCTATGCATTATGGTACACTAACAATTATGGAGAAAATCCAAATCAAGATCTGTTTAAAGTCTGGGTGTCAAATGATGATGGCCTGAATTGGTCGCTTGCCGAAACAATTGGTCCGGTATCCAGCGCTGGCTGGACAGAACATTCTTTCACTGTTGGAGATTTTGTAACCCCAACTGACCAGATTAAAGTCCGCTTTGAAGCCTCCGACCTTGATTACGGGTCTGTTGTTGAAGCCGGCATTGATGCATTTTTTGTGAAGATGCTTGAATGTGAAGACCTCGGCTATGCTTATTTACCCGGCGATGCGAATATGTATAATGCCATCTGGGCGCCAACCGTTTTGGGCAACGATGTAACATATTTAGTTAACTTTTTCAGAGGACGACTCACATCACCGCCATGCCTGCTCGATGGTTTCTGGTGCTCGGCTGATATTAATGGCGATTGCCAAATTGTCGGCAGTGATGTTATCAGGTTAGTGAATTATTTCAGAGGTTCAAGCGATGTGGAATACTGCCCCGATTATGAACCATTATGGCTGACACCTGATGACATTCCCGCAGAGATGCCTGACGGCTGGCCGGGATGCGAAACGGTTGCTGCAGGCAAGATTATTCCTACCGGGATGATTGATAAATAATAATCTCTTGATACTAAAAAAATACACCGACCCCGTCATATTTGCAGGATACTGGCGAGGTCGGTTTTTTTCATCGCATGTACTGTCAGGTCACAGTACCTGACAGCATAACGTCAGATAGGCGCACTCCGTGGTTGGTGTACGTCCTCGTGCACCAACATACTGTCGGTAGGAGTACCCGACAGCACAATACAAAACCTGAACAGCCGCAATTACTATTGACATCCTTAATTCGGCACATTACATTCAAATCTTAAAGTACTGCAAAAATCGGTACAGTAGAAAATTATGAAAGTTTACACCGACAATACCGCTTTCGCTGACCAAATCCTCCCAACCGAGTCTCGTCATTGGTTTGCCTCCAAATCGACATTAAAAAACAATATCAAATCGCTTGCAGAATACTTATTCCGGGATAAATCATTTCAGGAATCAGATATCAATTCGCAATTGTTATGGAAACAGATGTTTATTGTTGAATCCGCATCGCGGTCCCAATATGATATATTAATTGACCTGTCTCAAAAAAATATTCGGCTTGAACATGGAATATTATGCTTAGCAGGCAGGGGACAGGATTTTCACGGCTTTAGAGACCGTCACTGGGAAGCCCCAGCTGGAAATATCTACCTCTCTGCTTATTATTCGCCCTGCCAGCCGGTTGAAAATTTTGGCGCTGGTTTTATGGTTTTGACTGCTGTTTCGGTGATTGATACATTAGATTGCATTCCTGAAATTCAAGGCAAAGCGATGATTAAATGGGTAAACGATATTTTTATCGATAATTCTAAAATATGCGGCGTTTTGGCCTACACTCAGGCTGAGGGGAAAAAAGTTGCCGGAGTAATATTAGGTATCGGCCTAAATGTGAAAACCACGCCTGAAGTTAAAGCCAATCCGTTTGTGCCAAAAACTGCTTCATTGGTTGATTTTTGCCCAAATAGGGAATATTGCAGCCGGCAATATATACTGGGAAAGCTAATGGAATCGCTTGATAACAACTACCGCCTTTTGATTAATGGCGGCTATAAAACATTGCTCGAACGCTATCGTCAACGATCGCTGGCTATTGGCCGCAAAGTTGATGTTTGCTTAGATGTCCCGAGTCCTGATATAAAGATAATCGCTAACGGCAGGGTAACCGGTATCGGCGACAATTTGGAGCTTTATATTGAGGATTTTGATCGGCCGGTTGTTCGGGGAAGACTAATATTGAAAAATTAAATTAGCTCTTGATAATTTAAAAATAGTAGCTTATCATGAGTATTGATTTTTGAAAGTAACAAACAACAGCTGCGGCTGTTTTTTTAAGGACTGATTTATGTCAGCAAGCAGGGATATAATTGCTAACCAATGTTTTATGTTGGAAGTTTATATTTTTATATCTGGTTATATTTGTGTAAATGGCAGTTTGTTGTGCTGCTATAATGGGACAATTTAGAATCTCTTTTTGGTGAAACAAATTCTAATTTATTTGGAGGAATAATGATAACCAAGGAAGAAGCTTTAAGATATCATAGTAAAGGACGAAAAGGGAAAATTGAAGTTAATTCCACTAAACCATGTGTGACCCAGCTGGATTTATCTTTGGCTTATACGCCCGGAGTGGCCGAGCCTTGCTTGGTGATAAAAAAAGATCCTGATAAGGTTTTTGAGTATACCGCCAAAGCTAATTTGGTAGCCGTAGTTACAAATGGTACAGCTGTGTTAGGTCTTGGCAATATAGGTCCGCTTGCCGGTAAACCGGTTATGGAGGGAAAAGGTGTTCTGTTTAAAAGATTTGCCGATGTGGATGTTTTTGATATAGAACTTGATGTTACAGACCCGGAAGAGTTTATCAATATTGTAAAGAGATTAGAGCCGACTTTTGGCGGTATTAACCTGGAAGATATCAAGGCTCCTGAGTGTTTTCAGATTGAGCAGGCTTTAAAAGAATTGATGGATATTCCGGTCTTTCATGATGACCAACATGGAACAGCGATAATTTCGGGTGCGGCTCTTATCAATAGCTGTGAAGTTACCGGCAAAGATGTTGGCAGTATAAAAGTAGTATTTAACGGTGCTGGCGCTGCTGGAATTGCATGTGCCAAACATTATGTTAATCTTGGAGTTAAGCGCGAAAATATCGTCATTTGTGATTCAAAAGGTGTTATTTATAAAGGCAGACCGAAGGGAATGAATAAATATAAGGAGGAGTTTGCTTCAGATACCGATGCTCGAACTCTTGGGGATGCCTTAAATGGTGCCGATGTATTTTGCGGCGTTTCGGTAGCTAATGTAGTCAGTCAGGATATGGTTCGTTCGATGGCTAAATCGCCGATGATTTTTGCTATGGCTAATCCTGATCCTGAAATTACTTATCCTGAAGCTAAAGCGGCGCGGGATGATGTAATCATGGCTACAGGCCGTTCCGATTACCCCAATCAGGTTAATAACGTCCTTGGTTTTCCATTTATTTTCCGAGGCGCTTTAGATGTGAGAGCTACTAAGATTAACGAGGAAATGAAAATTGCGGCCACAAAAGCTCTGGCAAACCTTGCTAAAGAACCTGTTCCCGAATCCGTTAAAGTTGCTTATGGAGGAGTATCGCTAAATTTCGGTAAGGACTATATTATTCCCAAACCTTTCGATCCGCGAGTGTTATTGTGGGAATCAAAAGCTGTAGCTGAAGCGGCTATGAAAACAGGCGTTGCTCGACATCAAATAGACCCTGACAAGTATTTGATGAGACTTGAATCGCTTCTCGGACGTTCACGGGCTGTGATGCGCACAGTTATTAATTACAGCCGCAAGCAGACTAAGCGAATTGTTTTCCCTGAAGGCGAAAACAAAAAAATACTCTATGCGGCGAAAAGCATTTATAAAGATAAAATTGGTATTCCTATTCTATTAGGAGATATCGATCTTATTAATGAGCGCGCCCGCAGTCTTGGAATTGATCTTGAGGGAGTTGAACTTATCGATCCTAAACGTTCTGACTCCTCGAAAAAATATGCAGAAAAACTCCACCAACTCTGCCGCCGACAAGGAATGACAGAACTTGATTCATTGATTGACCCAATATACTTTGGTTTAATGATGCTGCATCAGGGCGATGCGGATGCTTTTGTGGCAGGGGCTACCAAACATTATCCCGATGTTTTAAGGCCTGTATTGCAGGTTTTCCCCAAAAAAAACCATAATGACCGTATTGCAGCTATGAGCCTTATGCTGCTTAAAGATAAAGTGTATTTCTTTGCCGATACTGCTGTTAACATTAAACCGTCTCCCGAACAAATTGCTGATATTGCTGTTGTTTGCGCGCATCAGGTTCGTTTGCTCGGTATTAATCCGAGGGTCGCTTTGCTTTCTTACAGCAACTTCGGCTCAGCTAAAGGTAAACTTTCAACTAAAATGCAAAAAGCGGTACAGCTGATTCATGAAATTGATCCAGATTTGGAAGTTGACGGCGAGATGCAGGCTGATACCGCGGTTGATGCTGATATTCTGAAAAAAACATATCCGTTTTCTGATTTGAAAAAACCGGCGAATGTGCTTATATTCCCCGACTTGCAATCTGGAAATATTGCCTATAAATTGGTTCAACGATTGGGTGGCGCCGAGATTATCGGTCCCCTTATTTTAGGTTTGGAAAAACCGATTCAGCTTCTGCAGGTTGGTTCATATACTGTACGTGATATTATCCATCTGGCAGCTTATGCCGCTATGGAAGCTCAAGGTGTGTTCCAAAAAGAACTTTTTGACTCTGCCGTCATAGATGAATAGAGGCAAGGCCGTTTGACTTTACAACATTTAAAAGCGCGTCGGTTGACCAATGTAATTGAATCGGGAATTACGGCTGGCTGGATAGGATTTTCAGATAACTTTTAAATGTACGCGATGTGCTATTTATATGCTGTCAGAAGCTGTTTCTGACAGCATATTCGGACTGTTAACAAGGCCTACCCCGCCTGGCTTACGGAGTAGTTTATTTAAATAGGGGCTAATAATTTTCGATTATCAATATAACCACTTAATAGTCGGAGCTTTTCAGCTCCGATTTTTTCGTGGCGTTTAAATAATTTTCAAGCAACTCCGGCAATTTTAACCTTGTTTTAAAAAGAGACTTAGAGTATATTGATAAATCTATAATAGAAACTTAGCAGTTGACGTATATCCGTATGCGCCAACGGAAATTAATAAGGAGGAATGTAATTTTGATGCAGTTTTTAGCAATGGCTCAATCAAGCGGCGGTGGAGGAGGCAATCCGTTAATTGCCTTAGCCCCGTTTATCCTGATTTTCGTGATTTTTTACTTTTTCATGATTCGCCCCCAGCAAAAAAAGCAGAAACAAACTAAAGAAATGCTGGCATCCATTAAAAAAGGCGATAAAGTTGTTACCAATAGCGGGATGTTTGGCATTATTTGGGGGATTGACGACAAAGAAAATAAAGTTGTCGTAAAATTTGGCGATGATTTAAAAATCGAGTTTCTTAAAAGCTCAATAGCAGGCAAGGTAGAATAAAATCGTGACTAAAATTCTCCCAATAAATATTTATGGCGATGAAATCCTCCGTAAAACATCGGAGAAAATTGACAACATTGATGGCAAATTAGTTGATTTGCTTAAATCGACCATACTTACTATGAAAAAAGGCAAGGGTCTCGGTTTGGCGGCAAATCAGGTCGGCATCAACAAATGCTTTTATGCTATCGACTTATCCTATTTCGATGTTGTCAAAGAGCCTATTGTTATAATCAACCCTGAAATCGTCGAGGTTTCCGGCTCTGAAATCGGCGAAGAGGGCTGTCTATCGTTTCCGGGATTGTTTATTGATGTTGAACGTTCGGAAAAAGCCACAGTTGCCGGCTTGGATATTGACGGCAATGAATTTATCCTTGAGGGTAAGGGATTGCTGGCGCGCGCGCTGCTCCATGAATTAGACCATCTTAACGGCAAATTATTTATTGACCGAATATCGAAATTAAAACGAGGACTATTAAAAGGTAAGCTCAAAAGAATCAAGGCTGGTGAGAAAGTTTAATGCGTCTTGTTTTTATGGGAACTCCCAAATTTGCTGTTGAATCGCTAAAACGGCTTAATTCATCAAAGCATGAAATGCTCGCTGTTGTTACCTCGCCGGATAAACCCAGAGGACGGGGGCGAAAAGTAAGCCCTACTGCTGTAAAAAAGCAGGCTATAGAAATGGGATTGCCTTTATTACAGCCTGACAATTTAAAAGATGATAAATTTATTTCAGAACTTAAACAGATTAACCCGGATTTAATAACGGTTGCGGCATTCAGGATATTGCCGGAGGTTGTGTACGGCTTGCCCCGATATGGGTCAATAAATATTCATGCCTCGCTTTTGCCCGCCTATAGAGGAGCAGCGCCTATTAATTGGGCGCTTATCAACGGCGAGGAAAAAACCGGACTGACAACCTTTTTCCTTAAAAAGCAGGTGGATACAGGTGATATTCTTCTTCAGCGCGAGGTTGCAATAACCCCTGATGATGATTTCGAAAGCCTGCATGCTAAAATGATGATAGAAGGCGCAAAATTATTGCTTGATACGGTCAATGGCATTGAGGATGATAGCCTTAAGCCGTATCCTCAAGGCAATCAACAGGCAATAAAAGCGCCCAAATTAACACCCGAAACCGGTCTTATTGACTGGAATCAACCGGCGTATAAAATAAGAAACCTGATTCGAGGGTTGTCGCCTTATCCCGGCGCTTACTGTTTTTGGAATCAGAAAAAATTGACTATTTTAGAAGTAGAAATAATTGCTAAAAACACCGATTACAATACAGGCGAAGTGATAGAGTCAAATCCGAAGAAGGGGTTTGTAATCGCCTGCAGCGAGGATGCTTTATTTATAACAAGATTAAAACCACAGGGCAAAAAAGCGTTGGGTTCAGCCGAATTCGTACGAGGATATCATGTCAAAGCAGCAGACAGATTTACCAACCAGCGGTAAATTAATAAAAGAAATATTCGTAAACGAAACAGAACATGAAACTCGTATAGCTATCAAAGAGAACAATAAACTGGTTGAACTTTTTATCGAACGGCCGGAACATGAAAGACTGGTTGGCGATATTTATAAGGGACGAGTAACCTCTATCCTGCCCGGCATTCAAGCGGGATTTGTTGATATTGGCATAGAAAAAGCCGCCTTCCTTCATTTATCCGACATGTCCGACCATAAAGGCGAATCGAGTATATTATCCGATCTTGATTTCTTCGATGAGGATGGCGTGGAAATGCCTTCCCGCTCCAAACATCGAAGAAATATGTCCATAACAGAAGTCTTGAAAAAAGACCAGGAATTGCTGGTTCAGGTAATCAAGGAGCCAATTGCCAATAAAGGCTCACGTATTACAACAGAGATATCTTTGCCCGGACGATATATAGTACTTATTCCTGGCGCCCATCATATTGGCGTATCCAGAAAAATTTCCTCATATGCCGAAAAAAGGCGTTTAAAGAAAATTGCCGAAGAATTCCTGCCGGAAAACTTCGGGATGATTATCAGGACTGTTGCCGAGGGTAGAAACCGTAAGGATTTTGCCGCCGACATCAAGCTTTTGACCAAGCTCTGGAAAAAGATGAAAAAACGCGTTGATAGCGCCAAAGCTCCAGCTTTAGTTCATAAAGATATTGAAATGACCACTGGTATTATCAGAGACCTTTTTACGCCTGATGTGAATAGGGTTGTAATTGACAATAAAAAGAAATATAAGAAATTCCTGTCATACTTGCGGGAAGTGGCTCCTCAGCTTAAAGACAGAGTGGAATTATATTCCGGCGATAAGCCGTTGTTTGATTATACGAATATCGAAAACGAAATAGAAAAGATGTTTAATCGCAAATACTGGCTCAGAAAGGGTGGCTCTATCGTTATTGATCAAACGGAAGCTTTGGTTACAATTGATGTTAACACCGGACGCTTTAAGGGCAAAAAAGCCGAGGATGCCATTTTCCAGACTAATATCGAGGCGGCGCAAGAAATTGCCCGTCAAATAAGGCTTAAGGATATTGGCGGCATACTCATTATCGATTTTATAGATATGGAAAAAAGAGATAATCGCCGCAGAGTATTTGAAGAGTTTAAAAATGCTCTGAAAAATGACCGTTCACAGACTTATATTTCATCTATTTCCGACTTGGGCTTGATTGAAATGACTCGCCACCGCATTCGACCCTCGCTTATGCAGACATTGTCTGACCCCTGCCCGGTTTGTTCCGGTGCGGGACGCGTATTATCTAAAGAATCGATGGCTATAAAGATTGAACGCTGGTTTAAGAGAGCTTCAGCAGATAGAGGCAAAGCCCACTATCAACTAATAGCCTCTCCTCAGATTATTGAACTGTTAACAGAGAATGGCGCTAATAGAATTGAGGAAATAGAACGTCGGCAAAAGATTATGATCGATATTATTAGGGATACGGCTCTCCACCCCGAGGAATTTCATGTAATCGATGTAAAAAACGAAACTGATGTAACTGAAAAATATATGATGTAAGGAAGCTATATGCTTAGTTATGATTACACTCCCCATTTGCTTGAAGTTGCCCGATTAATGGAACTGGCGGCGCGAACTGCGCCAAAATCCAAAGGGGAAGATTATGTGGAAGTTATGACTATTTCAGGCGAAGCTATCAAGAAATTCGCCGATGATATGATAAGTTTTGGCGTTAGAACCGGTAAGAAAGATTTTGACCGGGACGCTAAAAACATTGAAAAATCGCCCGTCATTGTTTTTATCGGGCTTAAAAATGCCACCACTCTCGGACTTAACTGCAGCGCTTGTGGTTTTTCAACCTGCGCCGATTTGGAAAAAGCCCCTAAAACCAATGTTGAATTTAGCGGCCCGATTTGCGTTTTGCGGCAGCTTGATTTTGGCATCGCGCTTGGCTCGGCGGTTAAAACAGCTCAGATGATGAATGTGGACAATCGAATAATGTACCGCTGCGGTGTAGTGGCTAAACAAACCGGTTTGGTTGATTGGGATATTGTTATGGGAATTCCACTTTCGGCTGCCGGTAAGAATATCTATTTTGACAGAGAAATAAAAAAGTAAAGCGAACTTTTTAGAATCTAAAAAGTTAAAAATGTTTGAATTGAAAGTAAAGAACTTGACCAAGAGCAGATTTTGTTTATATATATGTTTTAACAAAAGGAGATTTCGATGCGTGCAATAATTGAAAGCGGCGGGATGCAATTCCCAATTGAACAAGAAGCTGTTATTCAAGTCCCAAAACTGAATGTTGAGGCAGGTCAGAAGTGTGAATTCGATAAAGTACTGCTTGTTAGCGGCGATAATAAATTTGCAGTTGGCAAACCCTATATTGATGGCGCAAGTGTCAAGGGTGAAGTGCTGTCGCATGGCAAGTCTGACAAAGTAAAGGTTTTTAAGTTTAAAAGGCGCAGAAAATACAGAAAAACAACCGGTCATAGGCAGCAATATACTGAAGTTAAAATTCTAAATATTTCAGCTTAGTTTATGAAGCGAATTAGTTTCGTTATAATAGCATTATTATTCACCGCAAATATTGCCCAATCTGCGGTTGAGGATTATTACGGCAAAGCCATTGTCTCGGTGAAGCTTTCGGAAACGTATGCTGCTGACAGCTTCTTAGTATATAACAGCTCGGGCTTGGTGCCGGGAGAAATTCTTACCGGCGCTATGCTTCAGGATGCTGTAAAAAAAATATACGCCTTGGGCATATTTTCCGATGTTGCGATTACCGGCGAGCTTGTCTCCGGCGGTGTGAATCTTTTTATTAATGTTGTGCCGTATCCGCGTGTTTCCAAAATCCAATTCAAAGACAACAATAAGATTAAAGATAAAACACTAAAAAAAGAACTAACTATTAATGAGGGGCGCATAATTTCACCGGGGGCTATTAAAACAAATGTCAGCAGAATAAAAAAGCTTTACGAAGAAAAAGGCTACTTAATGGCGGTTGTCGAATCTGATATTGTTCCCGATGATGACAACCCTGATAAAGCTGTACTTACGTTTATTATTGAAGAAGGCAGCAAAGTTAAGGTTAGAGATATCACATTTTTCGGCAATGAAAATTTTACCGATAACAAGCTCAGGTCAAAGATTTCGACAAAGAAAAAATCTTTCTTCCGGACGGGTACTTTCGATAGAGAAAAATATCGCGAGGATAAGGGTAAAATTATTGATTTTTATAAAAATGAAGGCTATATCGACGCGGTTATTATTGCCGATTCTATAATATATGCCGATGATTCAAGGATGCAGTATTCTGTATTCGCAGGCACTACTTATGTTGAAAAACCTGATATATTTATCAAGATATATATCGATGAGGGCAAGCGCTATTATTTCGGTAATTTCACATGGGAAGGCAACGAGATATTTGACGACAACAAGCTAAGCGCAATTTTCAAAGTGAAAGAGGGGGAGAAGTATAATCAGGAAAAATATGATAATATGCTTTTCAAAATATATGAAATGTATCAGGATGAAGGCTATTGGTATGTCCAGATAGATGAGAACAAAACTCCCCGTGATAAAATACTTGATGTTCATTTCACATTGGTCGAAAATCAAGCGGTGTCCGTTAGGATGATTCATATCGAGGGCAATACTAAAACCAAAGATAAAGTTATCCGTCGGGAATTGAAAATCAAACCAAACCAGATATTCAAAAGATCGATACTCGGACGGTCGCTTCGGGAAGTTATGATGCTGAACTTTTTTGGCAATGTAACGCCGGATTGGACAATCTTGGATAACGGCGATATTGATCTGATTATTAAAGTCGAGGAAAAACCAACAGGTCAATTTAATGTAGGGACCGGGTATTCTCAATCGGATGGATTTGTGGGCACATTCGGAATAGGCTGGCCAAATTTCCTTGGCGGCGGTCAAACATTAACTTTCAATTCCGATTATGGAAATAGGCGAAAAACTTTCAACCTAAGCTATTACGATCCATGGTTTTTAGATACTCCAACTTTCGTCGGCGGAAGTGTATATGTTCAGGAAAGAGATGAGAGATCGCGCTATTATTTCACCGAACAGAAACGCGGTGGAAGTATCAGGATTGGCCGTAGATTGCGCTGGCCGGATAATTATTTTAAAATATTCTCAAGCTATAGGCTTGAGGAAGTTAAATATTATAGTTTTAGCAGTAATGAAATCGATACGTCATCTTCAATTTATCAAGACCCGGGACCTCATACCAAATCGGTTCTAAGCCTAACTATCGAAAGAGATTCCCGAGATTTAGCGATGTTTCCCACTAAGGGCGCCTCAATATACTGGACAGGCGAACTTGGCGGCACTTTCCTTCGGGGAGATTGGGATTTTTACAAACATACTATGGGTATTAGTTATTATTACACTCCTCTTTGGAAGCTTACACTTGGTTTGAAAGGAAAATGGGGCTTTGCCAAAGGGATATATGATACCGATAAGGACGTGCCGTATGCAGACAGGTTTTTCCCCGGCGGCATCAGTTACGATGGCACTATCAGGGGATATGATGATTATAGCATCGGACCAAAGAATGATTACAATAATGCTTTGGGCGGACGAAGCGAAGTTATATACAATTTGGAGATTACTGTTCCTATTGCCGACCAGCAATTTTACATACTTTGTTTCGCCGATGCCGGCAATGCCTATAGCACTGGCGATGGCTTAAAAGATAATTTTTATAAAAATTTCAATAAATCTGCAGGTTTTGGTTTCAGGGTTGTTGCGCCGATGATTGGCATAATCGGATTTGATTTCGGCTGGCCATTTAACGGCCCATCTTATAAACGCGGTATGCAATATCATTTCCAAATCGGAAAGGGATTTTAAAGGAGCAAATTATGCGGAAAAGTTTAATTGTCGGGTTGTTTATTGGTCTTATGACTTGCGTCGTTATGGCTGATGATGTGAAAATCGGCTATGTTGATTCACAGCGAATTTTCGCCGAATACCAGGAATATCAGGATGCCCAAATAAAATTTGATAAAGACTTGGAAAGCTGGAATACTCAGGGCGATCAGATGAAGCGGGATATTGAAGAATTAAAAAGTGAAATCGAGGGACAATCTCTGATACTATCCGCCGAAAAGAAAAAGGAAAAAGAAAACATGCTTTTGGCCAAACAGGATACGTTAAACCAATTCTTGAATGCTACTTTTGGTCCTGATGGCAAAGCGGAACGTAGGATGGCGGAGCTTTCAAAGCCGGTTCATGATAAAATCATAAGCATTATTGAAAGAATCGCAATCGAAAATAATTATAGCATTGTATTTGATGTCGGGACAGTTAATATTGCCTACGCAAAAAAGAGCCTCGATATCACGGATGATGTTCTCGTTGAACTGGCTGCTGAGGAGTAATGGAATTTAAGCTCTCGGAGATTGCCGAAAAAATTGGGGCCGAGCTTGTTGGCAATGATATAACAGTTTCCGGACTGGCAACTATTGACAACCCTAAGCCGGGAACCCTCACCTTTATAACCTCGAAAAAGTATCGGAAGAAGCTGGCTGATTGTATTTGCCCGGCAGTAATTGTCCCGCCAAAAGTCGAATCTGATAAGCATAGTCTTTTGGTTAAAGATGATCCATACCTTGGTTTTGGTTTGGCAATGCGCCTTTTTCACAATAATCACTATCGGCCAACCCCTAAAATCGAAAATTCTGCCGCAGTATCAAAAAACGCTGAAATTGGCAAGGATGCCTATATTGGGCATCATGCTGTTATTGAAAACAACGCTAAAATCGGAGACAACTGCGTTATTCATTCCGGCGTAATTATAGCCCGCAATTCTGTGATTGGCGACAATTGTTTTATTTATCCTAATGCGGTTATTATGCATGATGTGATAATTGGCAGCAGGTCAGCTATATATGCCGGCGTTGTTATTGGCTCTGATGGTTTTGGTTATGCCAGAGACGGCAACAAGCATATTAAAATTCCTCAAACAGGCATTGTAGTATTAGAAGATGATGTCGAGATTGGCGCCAACACCACTATTGACCGCGCCACTATCGGCGAAACAAGAATTGGCACAGGCGCAATAATAGACAATCTCGTGCAAATAGCGCATAACTGCAGAATTGGCGCCGGTTCAATAATATGCGCCCAGGTTGGTGTGGCTGGCACAACCACTATAGGTAAAAACGTGATTTTAGCCGGGCAGGTTGGCATAGCTGGCCATCTTACTATTGGCGATGGGGTTATCGCTCAGGCGCAATCTGGCATACCCAACGATATTTCAGCCGATTCCATAGTTTTTGGCACACCGGCAAGAGAGGTCAGGCTGGCGCATAGAGTTGATTCTTTGCTTAATCATTTGCCCGATTATATTCAACGACTTCGGGAAGTTGAAAAAAAGTTAAATAAATCAGAAAAATAATTTAATTTAGGAACAAAATTAATAAAAATACTGTTTTTCAATATGTTTATTAATAATGAAATACTTAACAGGAGAAAATAATGACTGAATTACTGCAAATCACGGAACAAAATTTTGAAACAGAAGTTCTTAAATCAGATATTCCGGTACTGGTCGATTTTTGGGCTGAATGGTGTGCTCCCTGTCGGATGATTGGTCCCATAGTCAAAGAATTGGCTTCGGAATACGATGGCAAATTAAGAGTTGCCAAACTTGATGTTGACTCGCTTGGTTCGATTGCTCAACGTTATAGAATATTGTCCATCCCTACAGTCATTATCTTTAAAAATGGCGAGGTTGCCTCGCAGATAATAGGCGCAGTTCCGAAAAAAGATTTGGTAAGCCAAGTTGAGAAAGCTATAGCATAGTGACAGATAACGATTTCACTGACCCTGATACTATCAAAGATATTATCGATGACAGCCAAATTATTGCGGTCGTAGGCCTTTCGGATAAACCGAATAGAGCCTCTCATGGCGTAGCATCATATTTGAAGCGAGAAGGCTATACGGTTATTCCGGTTAACCCCAATAAAGATATTATTCTTGGCGAGAAATCATACCCTAATCTGAAATCGATACCGCAGCCGATTGATTTGGTCGATATTTTCCGCAGAAGCGATGCTGTTGGCCCGATAGTTGATGAGGCTATTTCGATTAAGGCCAAAGCGGTCTGGCTTCAGCAGGATGTTATAAATCATGATGCCGCTAAGAAAGCCGCCGATGCCGGTTTAAAGGTAGTGATGAATCGCTGTCTGTTTTTGGAGCATACAAAACTGAAATCATAATCAGTTCAACTAAGAGATATTATTTTATGGCTGGTGTACAGCCCCGTACGCCAGCCATATTATCTTTGCTGCAAACATTTTTCTAATGGTTTTAGTTTGCAATACTATCCGGTTTTATTGTATATTATTTAAAAAGCTTGCGGCTATTTTGCCGATGGTATATTAAGCATGTGAAAAAGAGCGAGACAGTATGATTAAACCTTATGTGAAAATCCCCAAAAATGTTGATACCGAACTTCAATGGACAGATGGGCTTAAATTTGAAGCAAATACCGGTTCGAAGCATTCGGTTACAATGGATGCTTCACCCGAGCATGGCGGGGCTGATGATGGCGCCAGACCTATGGAAACATTGCTCTCAGCTTTAGGCGGCTGTACCGGTATGGACTTAATTACAATTTTGAAAAAGAAAAGATGTCATCCTGAAGAGCTTAAAATCAACCTGCATGGCGAGCGGGTTTCCACTCATCCTCATGTATTCAAATCAATTACTATGGAATATCTAATATGGGGTTCCGACATTACCGATGAAGATGTGCAATGGGCATTAAGCCTGTCGCTTGATAAATATTGCTCAGTAGCGTCGATGCTTAAAAAATGCTGCAAACTGAATTATAAATGGCGAATTTACAACAAGAAGTAAGGATTTTATGAACGGTTATCGACCTCAATTTGCTGGTTTTGGCGCTCGCGGCATGATTCCGCCTGTTGTCAAAGCTCTATTAATATCTAATGCGGCAGTCTTTTTAATAACCTATTTTATGCCGGGTACAATCGCCGGAATCTTTGGACTGGTTCCCAAATTTGTCTGGAGCCGGTTATGGATATGGCAATTATTTACCTATATGTTTCTTCATGGCGGCTTCTGGCATATTCTGATGAATATGTTTATCTTGTGGATGTTCGGCTCCGATTTGGAGAGGACATGGGGCAGCCGTGAATTCTTGAAATTTTATATTGTATGTGGTGTAGGTGCAGGCTTGTTTAATGTATTATTCCAGCCATCATCGTTAATTCCAATTATCGGCGCCTCAGGAGCAATATACGGCGTCTTGGTAGCTTATGCCCTTATGTATCCTAATCGATTGGTATATATCTACTTCCTTTTTCCGGTTAAAGTTAAATATCTTGTTATCTTTTTGGCGGCTATGAGCTTTTTTATGTCGATGGGCGGCAGTCATGACAATATCGCTCATTTCGCCCATCTTGGTGGAATGCTTATTGGCTATGTTTATTTGAAATTTAATATTGGAATGTGGCGAATAAATTCATTGAAATATAAAATTTCAAGTTTCAAACATAAGCAAAAAATGCAGAAAATTGCCCGTGAACACGAAAAAGAACAAAAATTAATGGAGGAAGTCGATCAAATTCTCGATAAAATAAATAAGGTTGGCTACGATAAATTGACAAAGAATGAAAAGAAAATCCTTGAGGATGCCTCAGAAAGGCTTTCAAATAAGTAGACAACTGTATTAATACATGGTTTTTAAACCGGATTGTTTCGGGAAGGCATAATTGATATGAATAAAATATTAATTGTCGAAAACTCACCCACAATAATTAGCGTTGCCGATTCGCTTTTAAGGCAGCGGGGTTATGATGTAACATGCTTATCTGATGGTCTTGAGGCTTATAAGTTTGCCAAGGCAGAGAACCCTGATCTGATTTTAGCCGCTATGAGTATATCGGGGATTGACGGCATAGAGTTGTGCAAAAAAATTACCAGCGATACTTTGACTGGCGGAATACCTGTTGTCTTTCTAATAGGGGATAAAGATGCTCCATATCTCGATAAAATTGATTTAAGCGGAGCCCGCGGCAAGATTAATAAGCCGTTTTCGCCTAAAGAATTACTAACTATCGTGGAGAAATTTGCCAAAATCAGCGAAACGAAATATTCAACACAGGTTGTCAATCAGGAATCCGAAGGAGGACCCAGATTGAAGCCGAAAGCCGCACCGGAAGAAATTAGAGCATCTACCAGAACAATCGTATCCGATAACCAACCACGTGACAATAAACATGAAACAGTCTTAAATCTTGATTGGACCGATCTTGATGAGACTACTGATAGCAGCTCCGACCAAACTGTAGAAACAGTTAAAAAAGACGAAACCGGCTTAGTTTTAGATGATGACCAGTATGGCTTGACAAGCCTTGCGGATGAAGCATTATCGAAAGAGAATAATGATGAAGATTACGATTGGTTTATAAATGGAATGAAAGAAGGCGATAAAGAGTCAGGCGGGAAACAAAAAACCGTTGATACGCCCAAAGAGCAAGACGCAGCAAAACCTATAATTGATTATGAGGGTCTTGAAAGTTCTGCCTCAAAGGATGATACAAAATATCGCCGTTTCCTCGATAAGTTTAAAAAAGACACCAATGAGTTAGTCGGCGAAAAAAATGTAGATATGTCTCGTATAGATATCGACAAGTTGGTGAATGAGATTTCCGAGAAATTAGCTCAGAAGATAGTTGCCAAAATCGATAAGCAGGAGATGAAGCAGATTATATCCTCGCTTCTTAGCGGCAAGTAGCCGCATTTTTCATTTCATACTATCCGTTTGGTTCAAAATTCGATCCACTATATATGTGTATATTCGCTATTGTTCAGCCTTTTTAACCCAGATTTTGCAGTTGAATTATTATTATGACAGTCATTATCATACAAGACATTGCCATGAATCGCTTTCAATGCATATATGAATAAAAGTTAATTTCACTAAAAAGTGAAAAAGAGGGCGTATCCGCCTGAGGCGGACGCTCCTGCGCGTTGACGTAAATCAAGTTAGGTTTACACTACTGTCCGGCCTTTTTCATAGAGTTCTTTAAATATTACCCAACAAGCGAAACTTGCTAGATTCCCAGCCCATAGAACAACAAGACATTGGAAAACTCCAGCAAACATCGCCATTCTACT
>JAGGSN010000144.1 GCA_021159005.1 Candidatus Zixiibacteriota bacterium
AAAAATACCGTGCCCCGTGTCCGCAGACAGGCGGGCGCCGGCAGGCAGGAGGTATAGGTGCGGCCAATCTCCGGCTTCCCCCGCCGCGGCGGGGGAATGACATCATTATAGCATCCGCCTAAGGCGGATAAAAGGTCGGATAGTAGTAAAATTATTGAATATATTTATATTATTTAGCCGAGTTCCAGCCAAGGGAACCATTGGGAAAACATTCCGGAAAGATAGCTTAGCGAATCGGTAAATATTAATAAGCCAACCAGTATAAGAAATACACCGCCGATAATCTCGACTATCCTGAAATGCTTCTTTATCTTGCTGGATACCGAAATAAAAGCATTAAACGCCAGCGCAGTCAATAAAAACGGGATAGCTAAACCGGCAGAATAAAACAACAACAAGATAATACCCCGCCATACCGTATCCTCTGCCGCGGCAATCGCCAAAATAGTCGCCAGTATCGGCCCGATGCATGGAGTCCAGCCAAAAGCAAACGCAAAACCGACAAAAAATGCGCCAAGCGGGCCAATCTTTTTGTCGCTCATATTAAACCGCTTTTCATAATTAAGCAATTTGATTTTAAACAAACCAATATAATGCAAGCCAAGAATAATGATAACTACACCGGCAACCTTGCCAATGATATGCATATAATCGGTTAGAAAACCAGATACAACCGTTGCCGAAGCGCCCAGCGCTATAAAGACAACCGAAAAGCCCAATACAAAAAATAATGAATTTAGAAATACTTTATAGACCGCTTTGGACTGTTTTTTCTGAAGTTCGTCTATCGAAACGCCGGATATAAATGATAGATAGCCGGGCACAATCGGTAAAACACATGGGGAAATAAATGATAATAAGCCTGCGCCAAAGGCTGCTAATAGCGTTACATTGTCCACTCTTACTCCTTTTTCGATTATTAAACAATAATAAAACACTATAGGTTCCACATGTCAATAAATGTATGAATTTAATTTTGACTTATAAAATCCATTTTCTTTGAAGGTCGTAATGTTCAAAAGCCTTACACAATTTTGATGTTGTGTCAGTTCGCAGTCCGCCTAAGGCGGATGAACTGACACATTTCGGGAGTTTCCCCGAAAATTCCGGTAAAATCTTTATAGTATAGTATGTTTCGTAGGGTTAACATTTTCAATAAGTGGAAATCATAGTTTTTGAAAAAACGAGGTGATGTTGTCGTTGCCAACTTTGTCGTTCAGTATGATTTTGACCTTACTACTTTCGGACGACGGCATGGCGAACTGCCTGATATCGGCAGGATGATTGAAACTGACCCGCGTTTAATGAAATTTGCTTGTTATGCTTTTGATGATGTTTTCAAGTATGATAAGAATGCCCCGAAACTTGTTGTGGGCACTATTGTCTCAGGCGATCGTTTTGTTTCCGATCCGAGAAAAATCGAATGGCTGCAGAGAGAATTCGGCGCCGTTGCCGCCGAAATGGAAGGCGCCGCTGTCGGCTATACATGTCATTTGAATGAAATTCCGTTCATGATTGCCAGGACTATCTCCGATAGCGCCGGCTCGGATGCCAAAGACGAATTCAAAAGCTACCTTAAAATCGCCTCGAAAAATTCCTTTAAGATTATCAGCAGTATTCTTGAGGTCATGTCTCATAGAGCCGCCGCACTTTAATCTGAGATTCACTACTGTCCGGCCTTTTGTTCGCCTTAGGCGGATGCTATATCGTTGGGGTTATCCTTATTGACCGCCTCGTTCCTTTTGTCCGCCTTAGGCGGATACTATAGTTATATCATTCCCACACTGCCCGCGTCATTCCCAACTTGATTGGGAATCCAGAGATTGG
>JAGGSN010000145.1 GCA_021159005.1 Candidatus Zixiibacteriota bacterium
CTATTTGCTAACCCAATGGCGGATAGTAAAAATACCGTGCCCTGTGTCCGCAGACAGGCGGGCGCCGGCAGGCAGGAGGTATCGGCATGACCAATCTCTGGATTCCCAATCAAGTTGGGAATGACGCGGGCAGTGTGGGAATGACATCATTATAGCATCCGCCTAAGGCGGACAAAAGGCCGGACAGTAGTGATAAATGCTATAACCTGAAAAAATGAACCGAAAGCAAATCAGTTGCTAAGAATATGCTTCTTAATTGTGGTTTTAAGCTCAGTCAAATCTGGGGATTTGATAACATAGTCATCAGCAATCCAGCTGGAAAAATTCGCCTTATAAGTAGAATAAGCCGTATTTAAAATCACCGGCAAATTAAGGTCATAGTTTTTTATCTGTTCCAAAATTTCAAGGCCCTCAATTCCCTTAAGACGTATATCTAAAACTATGACCTCCGGTTTGAAAGACTTGATGCTGTCAATGACCTCGCGGCCATTGTTGATAGGCATAACCTGATAGCCCTCATCCTCAAACTCATGTTTATATAATTCTAAAAGCGGCTCTTCATCTTCTATTATCATAATTCTATGCATAAATCCCTCCAGTTAATAGCATTGATTTTCATTTTAAATCTTCAGATTTGTTATGACCAACAAAGGCCGGCAACCGAACCGAAAAAGATGTTCCTTTGCCGGGAATAGACTCAACATTTATGTATCCGCCGTGGTCATCAATTATTTTTTTCGATACAGGCAAACCGAGACCTGAACCTTTTTCTTTTGTAGTGTAAAACAGATTAAAAAGATTTTCAAGGCTATATTTATCAACGCCAGAACCCGTATCAATTATATCCAAAACTACATATTCCTTGTTCTTTGAAGTTTTTATAGTAAGTTTGCCGCCATCCTGCATAGCATCCACAGCATTGTCAATTAAATTGAGGATTACCTGCTTAAGCCTCTCGGAATCTGCTTTTATATTTAATGTTTTCCGGTTAAATATTTTTTCAATATTTATCCCTGATGAATTAAGTTTATTTTCAAGCTGAGTTAGCGAATCGGTAACGACACTATTCAAATTGCATTTGTTAATATCCAATTTTGAAACGCGGGAATATTCGAGTATTTCGGAAGTAATCTTCGATAATCTATTAACTTCGGAAATGATAACTTCAACCATATGCTTATCAAATTTATCGCTGCCAAGCGTTTTTAAAATTCTTCTTGCGTAGCCCCCAATTGTTACTAACGGGATGCGAAATTCATGAGCAACTTTAGTTGCCAGCGTGCCGATATCAGCCAGTCTCTCATGACGCACTAAGTAAGCCTGATTTGATTTATAAAGTTCGTGCACCCGTTCCAATTCTTTGAATTTTATCCGGAGTTTCTCATATAGAATGGCATTTTGAAGTCCGGGAGCACAAGCAAATACCAGCGATTTTAAAAACTCAACAGACACATCAGTAATTGGCTTGTTTGAAATAGCATTATCAGCTATAATCAGTCCCAGCATCCTGTTTTCCGCAATAATAGGCACAATCACTATTTTATCTGCCGGCGACAACCAATCAAAATCAAATTGCCGATATTTACTGTCTTTGATATCCAATACTTTCTCTTTTGACTGATTTAATACTTTTATAAGAGGGTTTTCATTGTTGGCTACTGATAATTTTATTTTAGCTGCTTTTGTTTCCAGTGAACACGGAATAAATTCGGTTTCGATGAGTATCTCGCTTAGCTGGCGGTTTAAGGAAATCTTCGATATTTTTTCCCATATCCTGACAGCCTCCTCGGGGCTTGTTGGCCCAACTGCCGATTTACCCTCAAGCAGATTGTTTTTCTCGTTCAAAAGGAATATAAACGCTCTGTTAAAGCAAAATGTATCTCCCGATGTTGCCCCCGCAAGAATTATTCTCATACTCTTTTCCAGATTATTACTCCGCGCGAGCGCATCGGTTAGATTCTTTAGCAGGCTAAGTTGGTTAATGTTATAGTTCAACTGGTCGGTTGTCTTTTCTAATTCATTTTTTTTTACCGAAAGCTGTTTGACAAGATTAATTACCGTTGCAGCCATGGAGCTATCTCTGTTTTGCGCGTTGGCGTTCTTTTTCATTATTTTTTTAAATATTTCACATTCATGACAGATAGCAGAATTATCCTGAATAAATGATGTTTTATTCAGCACATCTAAGGATATATTCATATCAACCAACAAGGAAAGCCAACACACTCTTCCCCGGTAATCAGGATGTATACAAAGATTATCATTATTCATATAAGCACCTTTGATTAAACCTGTTTAAAAATACAATATTTGAAATATTTTGTCAATATTTTTCATGTTGACAAAATACTGCATGCATTATAAAATTTTGCAATGGATAAAATTGCTAAACAAGTTATTAAACTGGCTTACCAGGAGGATATTGGCAAAGGCGATATTACTACCGATTCCATCATTCCAAAATCACAAAAGGGCAAAGCTCTGATTGTTGCCAAATCAGACGGGATATTATCAGGAATTGAAGCTGTTAAATATGCGTTCAAGTTAGCCTCGCCTAAAATCGAGATTGTATTTCATATCGGGGATGGCAAAAAGTTTGCATCCGGCATAATAATCGCATCCATTAAAGGTCCCGCTCATGGCATACTCAAAGGAGAAAGGCTTGCTCTGAATCTTCTGTCTCATCTTTCGGGCGTAGCCTCATTAACAGCCAAATTTGTCGAGCAGGTTAAGGGCACACAAGCCGATATACTTGATACCCGCAAAACTACACCCGGGCTTCGCAGTCTCGAAAAACAAGCGGTATTGCATGGCGGCGGCAAAAATCATCGGATGGGTCTTTATGACATGGTGCTTATAAAGGACAATCATATAGCCTCCGCAGGCAGTGTTAACAAAGCGCTGGAAAAATTTATCAATGCAAAATGTAAAGTTGAAATTGAAATCTCTGATTTTGAGCAGCTTGAAAGTGCTCTTCAGTATTCGCCTGACATAATAATGCTTGATAATTTCAATACCAGACAGCTTGCCAGAGCTGTCTGGATAATAAAATCAAAAAAACCTAAAATTAAAATAGAGGTTTCCGGTGGTGTTACTCTTAAGAATATTAAAGCGAAAGCTAAAACAGGAATCGATTATATCTCCATCGGCGCCCTGACACATACGGTTTCGGCAATCGATTTTTCTATGAGAAACACTGCATGAAATTATCCTCCAACGATGGCAAATTAGGTCCGCCGGTTGATATTTTAGCATTTCTAAAAAAAAACAGCAATAGATTCACATCATCCCGTGAAATATCGGAAGCATTGTCAATTACGCGTCATATTGTTTACGACAGCATTTCGTTTCTTAGAAACTGCGGTTATACTATTGAAGCCAGCCGCAACCTGGGCTACAAGCTTCTAAAATCACCTGATTCTATTTTACCGGTTGAGATTGCCGCCGGTCTAAGCTGTCAAATTAACGCTTGCCGGATATTTTCCTATAAATCAGTCGACTCAACAAACATCACCGCTCATAATCTGGCAAAATGCGGAATGCCCGAAGGAACGCTGATAATCGCAGATTCCCAGAAGAAAGGACGGGGAAGAATGGGACGCAAATGGCATTCGCCATCCGGCAAAGGTTTATATTTTTCATTAATACTGCGGCCCAAACTTCCGCCCGACAAAATAGCCGGATTATCTTTAGCAACCGGTTTGGCGCTAACACGAGCAATCAATATTATTACCGGCTTTCAAATGCAGATGAAATGGCCAAATGATATTTTGTACAAAAAGAAAAAACTTGCCGGCATACTTGTAGAGTTAGTCGCTGAACTTGATAAGGTGGAATATATGATTGTCGGTATAGGAATAAATGTCAATCATACCAAAAGAGATTTTCCGTTAAGCCTTCAGCTTAAATCAACCTCGCTTAAGATGATTAGCCGGAATGCCGTATCAAGAGTTGCTTTGCTGCAGGAGGTTCTCGTCCAATTCGAAAGCCTTTATAAGATGTTTTGCCTTCATGGATTCAGATATTTACGGTCTGAATTGATAAAACATTCGGCAGTTATTGGCAAGCGAGTTGCTTTAAAAACCGGGAAGCAAAAGATTACCGGTCGGGCTGTTGGCTTTGATGATATGGGCGGATTGATTGTCAAGTCCAAAAAAGGATTGCGCTCGTATTCGGCGGGTGACGTTTCGTTTCGGTAATAGGTGGAGTACGTTCGATAATGCGAAAGAGTAATCTGTTTATGCCATATACCGATACAGTAGTTTGTGATTAATCCAAGTCATTGGTAAGGCAGACAGGAATTTCCGACCTACTGTTTTTAATATAAAGCAAAATATTCATAAGGCTTGTATGTTTTTGCTTGCTATGAGATTATTATTTAACCGAAATACTTCCGCGGGTCGGCGATTGCCCCCTCGAGCGCGGAGGCGGCAACGGTTGCCGGCGAAACAATATAGATTTCCGAATGCTTTAGCTTATTTTTGTTGGATATATTATTATATGTTGTAGTCAAAGCCCGCTCACCATCGGCAAGCATACCGTTATTGGCGCTAAAATATGAGTCATAACTCGGGTTAAGTATAAGGCAGCCGGATTCGACCAAGGCGCTAATATAGCCTTTGTCTATAGCCTCTAAGAAAGTTTTACGCGAGGACGGTATCACCATCATACGTGTATTGCGATGAATTCGTCTTCCCCTGAGTATAGAGGCGGCGATTTCAAGGTCTTCAAGATGGCCATTAGTACAGCCGCCAAGGACTACATGATCGATTTGCTTGCCTGCTAATTCTTCAACGGGCTTGCTGTCATCGATATTTCCGCAAGCAACAATCTGAGGAGAAAGAAAGGACACATCAGTTTCAATTTCATTTTCATAAATTGCATCAAAATCGGCTTTTACAAGTTTATATTTCGCTTTAGTAATCTTTTTTAAAAACCTTTGAGTTATTTCATCAACCGGAACCATCGCCGAGCCTGCTCCAGCGGCGATGGTAAAATTGGTGAGAGTAATTCTCTGCGAGGTCGTCAGAGCCATAATAGCCCGGCCATAGAATTCGAATGCTTTGCCAGATTTAGCATATTTATTTATTTCGCGGGATAGTTTTAAAATAATATCATTAGCGGCAACTCCCTGGCTAAGATTGCCGTTAACTACTATTTTAATAGATTCGGGAATTTTTTGTTCTATTCTTCCAGAAGCCCATATTTTTGCCATTTCTGAAATAGCAATATTTATTGAATATGCTCCAACGCCGCCATATGATGGAATGTATTGATCGGCTCCAACGGTTAGTTGTCCGGGGAGAATCAAACCTTCTTCAATTATAACCTGATGCGGCATCCCGCAACCAACGTCATAAAACATCATAATACTCTGTTTTTTGGCAAACTCGCGTATTTTTTTTTGTTCACCGGCGATATTCTGAGATTTAATTTCTGATTCGGCAAGGCTGCCAAGATGATTTAAAATGATGGCTATTTTCGCATGATTAAATACTTTAGTATTGCCGGCATTATAAAAAGCGTCAATCGCTATTCCTGCATTATCGCTTGCAATTACCAGATCGGGTTCGATGGCAACAATCTCACCCTCCTCAACAGTTTTCAAGCCTGCTTTCCGCGCTAATAGTTTTCTGATAAATGTTTCTTTGCGCGTGGATTTAGTAATGCTGGGCATATCAAGAAATTCCAACTCGAGCTGTTCTATTTTTAGCTGAGTCGGCTTGTTTTTAATTCCGTATCTCAATCGCCACTGCCTGAATCCGGGGCCGGAAATACCCAACTCTATACCGGCCAGACGGTCATCGCCGAAACGTTCCCATAAATCGGTAATTCTTTCGCTGGAATATTTGGGCTGGCTGTATGGCCCGATTTTCTTTTTTGACCGCCAGTATGCTACCAATCTGCCGGGTACACCATACACCTCGCCGATTTTCTTATCGGTTCGGTATTTCTTTTGCAGCTCTAAAAGCTCTTTTTTTCTGGGTATTTTCACTTTTTAACTAATTTTTTCAGATGTTTTTTTAGGGCATCATAAGTATCAAGCAATGCGAATGACTGTACTCTTGTCAGCCCCAGCACAGGCATAAAATTTGTATCTCCTGTAAATCTGGGCACAATATGAATATGCAGATGGTCTCGAATACTGGAACCGGCTACTTCACCCAAATTGATGCCAATATTTAAACCATCGGCAGGCAATGCTGAAGTGAGCAGTTTTGTGCAAAGCGTTAGAAACTCGAACATTTCGGTATATTCAGCTTTAGTTAATTCATCAAGCTTAGACTTATGCGCAACAGGACAAACCATCAGATGCCCGCTATTGTAAGGATATCTATTCATTATAATAAAAGAGTGTTTCCCTCTATGTAAAATTAAATTCGCCCGGTCTTTTTTTTGCTTGAAGTTTTTGCAAAAAACACATCCTTTTTCTTTAGGACCTAAAATATAGACAGAACGCCATGGGGACCATAAAGTATCCATCTTTTTATATTAACATTAATGGTTTGAAAATCAAGCAAATTTAAGCGATTATTTCAAATTTACGACTTATATTATTTTGTGATAATATAGCTAAGCTTATCAGATAACAAGGCTTAATAATATAATAATTGAAAATATTGCGCCAATAAACAATTATTTCATTTGCTAAAAACCTAATCCCCCCTCACTCGTTGTCATGCGCGGATGTGTTTCTATAGCCATACGGTTAGCTTGATATCGTTTGGCTTGGGGCGCTTTCTTGGCACCGAGCAAGACCTTCGGAACTAAAATTATATTTAGGGTGGTTGGTGTACGTTCTCGTGCACCAACATTTTACTATTTCCCTCTTGAGAGGGGTCAGGGGTGTGTTCTTAACACTAAATATTCAATATAATTTAGGGTTGGCTGCCAAGCACCGCTTTATAACCAAAGCAATTTATTTGTATTTCTATTACAAAATCCGGGTTTAAATCATATTTTCCGCTTATTGTTTTGGGGGCATTATTAAAAAATAATCTTGACTTGATGCTTGTATATCCTAATTTTATTAAATAAATCGGTCATTAAGATAGTAATAAAATGACCGATTCGATTTTTAGGAGTGAATGTATGAATATTATAATTATAGGATTAGGCGAAGTTGGCAAACATATTGCCTCTGTATTATCTAAAGAGAACCATAACGTAACGGTAGTTGACTCGAACACAAATGCGGTAACCGCTATTGATGACAGGCTCGATGTGCGATCGGTTGTCGGTCGGGCTGGTTCCATTAAAATAATGAAAGAAATCGAAATCGATAAATCAGACCTGGTTATTGCTGTAACCAACCTTGATGAAGTTAATATATTAACCGCAATGATGGCGAAAAATATGGGCGCCAAAAAAGTAATTGCCAGAGTTGATTCCCGTGAATACCTGCCCGAAACACGCGGGTCGTTTCAGGAATTATTCGGCATCGATCTGGTTATTTCTCCGGAGATACTTTCGGCTATCGAAATAAGCAAGCTGATAGGCTTTATGGGCGCATCTTATATTGCCGAATTTGCGAATGGCATGGTCGAGCTAATGCAGCTGACTCATAACAAAAAAGCTGGAGTTACCGGAATCCCCCTTCAAAAACTAAAAACACCGCCGGATATACTTGTATCGGGCATTGTCCGTAAAAACGAACTTATAATTCCATCCGGCAGTACAGTGTTGAAGGACGGGGATAAAGTTTTTATAATCGGCAAGAAAGAATCAATAGAAGATGGCGCCAGATATTTCGGTAAAACCAAGGAATCGGGGGCCGAGAAAGTCGTTGTTCTCGGCGGCGGTGAAATCGGTTTGACTGTAGCGAAACTGCTTGAGGGAACGAAGATATCAGTTGTTTTAATCGAGTGGAATAAATCAAAATGTCAATCCTTATCCGAAGAACTGAAAGAGGCTTTAATTATTAACGGCGACGGCACCGATATTGAGATTTTGAAGCAGGAAAAAGTTGGCGAGGCGGATGTGTTTGTAACTGCCTCCAAGCGTGATGAGGTTAATTTGATGTCGGGTCTTCTGGCCAAAGAGCTTGGCAGTAAAAAAACTATCGCTATAGTTCATCGCCCCGACTACCTGTCAGTCTATGAGCATCTGGGGTTGGATGCCACTATTTCACCGCGTCGGTTTGCCGCCAACCAGATATTGAAATATGTTCGTTCGGGAGAGGTCGTTTCAGTATCCGATGTCGATATTGGCAAAGGAGAAATACTTGAATTTGCTGCGCCTGATGGATGTAAAACCATCGACACTCCACTAAAAGATCTCAATGTCCCCAAAGGCGCTATAATAGGCGCAATAGCTGGTGAAAGAGGAGTTATAATACCAACCGGCGATGATGTAATCATGGCTGGGGATAGTGTTATCGTCTTTACTACGCCGGGCGTTCGACCCAAGGTCGAAAATCTTTTCAGGTCATGCTAATGAACATTCGCTATAGCAGTAAATTAATTGGCTTATTGCTTCTGGTGATGGCGGCATCTATGGCAACCTCGCTGGTCTGGGCATTCATAGACAATGATCAGCAGGCAATATGGTCGTTTATACATTCCACAGCTATCACCGCCGGCGCCGGAACGGTAATGATCCTTTTGGGAATAAAAAGCAAGAGCGATTTATATATCAAGGAGGCTTTAGTTATAACTGCCTTTGGCTGGATTTTTTCAGGAGTTTTCGGAGCTTTGCCGTATATGTTTGAAAATACATTCAACTCCTTTGCCAGCGCATTTTTTGAAACTGTATCCGGTTTCACCACCACCGGTTCAACAGCTATTATAATAGTTGAGGAACAATCAAGAGCATTACTATACTGGCGGTCGCTTACGCAATGGCTGGGAGGCATGGGAATAATTGTCTTGTTTATTGCCATCCTGCCCCGACTTGGCTTGGGCGCTAAACACCTGTTTAAATCTGAAGTACCCGGACCTATTACTGCCAGTTTCCGCCCCAAATTAAAAGAAACATCATCAATCTTATGGAAAATTTATTTAGGTTTTACGGCTGCTGAAATAATAATCCTAAGGCTTTTAGGCATGAATCTCTTTGAATCAATTTGCCATAGTTTTACTACGATGTCCACCGGCGGTTTTTCTACTATTACTGCCTCAATCGGCGGGTTTAACAATCCGGCAATCGAGTATGCCATCTGCTTTTTTATGTTCGTCGCCGGAGTCAATTTTTATCTTTACTATTTGATAGCCAAAGGTGACACGACCTGCATTATTAAAGACCCTGAATTCAGAGCTTATGCGGCTATTACAGGAATCGCCGCTATTATATTAACTCTCTCCATATATTCAATTCATGGCAGTTTTGCCGAGGCGTTTCGCAAGGGGCTTTTCCAGACAATTTCTATTAGCACTACCACCGGATATGGTACTGATAATTTCGATGTCTATCCGTCCTTTGCCCGATTATTGCTAATAGTTCTGATGTTTATCGGCGGCTCAGCCGGCTCGACCGCTGGCGGCATTAAAGTCTCGCGTTTTCTGGTTTTGATAAAAATCGTCAGAGTCGAATTATTTAAAGCGGTTCATCCCAATGCAGTGGTGGCGATTAAAATCGGCGATAGCCCAATTAAGGATGATATAGCGAAATCCATAGCAGGCTTCTTTATTTTATTCATAATCGTATTCGCAACCGGCTCGATATTCATGGCCGCCTTAGGATTGGATATTATCACTGCTTTTTCCTCAGTGATAGCCTGCTTAGCGAATATCGGTCCTGGTTTGGGCAGAGTTGGCTCAATTGAAAATTTCGCTTTCATTCCTGAAATCGGCAAGCTGTTTTTAAGTTTCTGTATGATACTGGGCAGGCTGGAGCTATTCACTGTTATGGCATTGATGATACCGGCATTTTGGAAAAAATAGCAATATCATAATCTTGCTGCTAAGTACGGTTTGACATAAATACAGGCTGCTTGTCAACCATTGTAAATTGCAAGGATTTTGGCCTATAAAGCTGTTGCCGTATAACCAGCATTGTTGACAGAATCAATTAAATCATCAATGGCTGGATTACCATCAATAACCGCTAAATTCTCATCTGTCGATACATTCACAACCTTAGCACCCTCGACGCTTTCTAATGCTTTTGTAACATTCGCCGCACAATGCTGGCAGGTCATTCCCTGTACAGATAGTTGTATTCTCATATCTGCCTCAGTAGATTCATGAGATTGACGTATATCCCTATCCCGAGACATGCCCCTATGCGCTAACTTCTGGTGATATTTTTTCTGCAAATCATTAAATATCATAAAGACAGACAAGCCAATTACTGTTACGGCGCTGGCTATTATAAACCACTCATTATTCTGATGGTGCTGAATTGCCAAAGATTCTCCTGAGTTGATAATAAAATCAAACAGCCAGCCAAAAAATATGCTGAATATCGATACTGTCGCTAAGTAGATTGTTAGGATTTTACCGCCAAACGCCCGGAATACCGCGCCTATAGTAGCAATATTTGATGCTGGTCCCGCCATCAACAGCACCATTGCCGCGCCCGGAGGCATGCCCGCCGCAATTAGCGATGCCGCAATCGGGACTGATGCGGTAGCACATACATACAGCGGCAATGAGATTAACAACATTAAAAACAAACCGCCAATCCCGCCTATCCAGCTTATAGTCGAAAGATAGCCGGATGGAACAAATAACGAAATTAGGGCAGCTAATAATATGCCAACAATCAGCCAGCGGTAGATCATGCCAAACAGTTCAAAGATTCCAAAATTAACGGCTTCTTTAAGCCTTGATTGATAACCCGAAAAATGGTTATCAGCAGCGCTTTGTTTCGGTGTATACCCATCCTGATTATCAAATAAATCAACTACAGCTCCGCCAATGATGCCGGTAATAAACGACACTATCAATTTGAATATTGCAAATGGCCAGCCCAGAAATGAGGCGCTTACCAGAATTGAATCAACACCGGTTTGAGGCGTGCTAATCAAGAAGCTTGTAGAGGCTCCATTGGAAGCTCCATCCTGCTTAAGGCCAACAGCTGTCGGAATAACGCCGCATGAACATAAGGGCATTGGCACGCCTATAAGCGCGGCTTTGATTATACTGCCCAGTCCCCGCTTGCCAAGATTCCGGTGCACAAATCCGGCTGGCAGAATAACATGTACGGCTCCGGCTATTGCTATACCCACAATAAGCGGGAATGAAAGATCCAGTAGGATATTCCATATCTCTATTAAGCAGCGTTCTATCATATTGATATTTAAATCATAATATCGTTAATAATGTTCCCATTATCAACTGATATTTTAATCGATTTACTTTATTTATTAAGCCGGAATACGGGTTTTGCGATTTATTTTTTGGCAATAAATATAACTTGACATACATCAGCGCATAGGGGCGTATTGCAATACGCCTCTATGCGTTACGTTTGTTAACAACCTGCCGCTTGCATCAAGCGGACGTTCCATAGATTCGAATATAATCTTACCATGATTTACTCAGCGGTCCGACCTTATTCTCAACGGCTTTGAGCACTTCGTTTTGTTTTACAGCTTCAGCCATATTGTTATGGTCCTTATATAGCGGCCGGTCTTTATCTAAATGTTCGACAACCTTGCGAACAGCCGAATGAGCGGCTTGAGTACCTTGACCGGGTTTGAAATCGCGAAAATCGAGCGCTTGCGCCGCCGCAATAAGCTCGATGCCGATAACGCCGCAAGCATTTTTAAGAATCTGTTTTGTTTTCAGCGCACCGTTCATGCCCATACTGACAAAATCTTCTTGGTCGGCGGCGGCTGGAATCGATTGAACGCACGATGGATTAGACAGGATACGCTGTTCCACTATCAGCATCCCGGCGGTATATTGGCTTAGCATATGGCCGGAATACATCCCCGCTCCCTTAGTTAGAAACGCCGGCAGGCCTATGCTTAGAGCCGGATTTAAAAGCCGGTTGAGCCGACGTTCGGAGAGCACACAGATCATGGCAATCGAGGCGCCGACCATATCAAGCGGCATACTGATTGGAGTGCCCTGAAAATTAGCGCCGGTTAATACGGTGTCGTCATCGGGCAGGAAAATCGGGTTATCGCCAACACCGTTAATTTCAATCTCGAACTGCTTGCGAGCATAGGCAAGATGGTCGCGAGCCGCTCCTATCACTTGCGGAGTTGACCGCATAGAGTAAGCATCCTGAACTTTGACCTTAAGCTTGCCGGTTACTAAATCCGATCCCTCAATTATGCTGCGGATATTGTTGGCTGATGTTGCAGCGCCGGTAAAACCGCGAAGCTTGTGAAGGCGTTCATCATACGGTTTCATGTTAGCCATCAAAGCCTCAAGCGACATGGCGCAGGCAATCTCAGCCTGAGCTATCATCCGTTCAGTATCCAGAAGCTCAAGACAACCGATGCCGGCTATCAGGTTGGAGCCGTTTATGGTAGCCAATCCATCGCGCGCGTGAAGACCTGGTATTGGAACGCCCGCTTGTTTCATAGCCTCTGATGAAGGAAGCCGTTTACCGTTATAAAACGCCTCGCCCTCGCCCATAAGTAAAAGAGCTATTTGGCTCATAGGGGCAAGGTCGCCGCAAGCGCCAACACTGCCTTTTTCGCAGACTACCGGCGTTACACCTTTATTAAGCAGGGCAACAAGAGTTTGGGTAATTTCAGGACGACAACCGGAATGGCCATGACTTTGAACATTGATGCGGGTAAGCATCGCTGCCCGGATATGCTCTATCGGTGCCGGTTCGCCGATGCCCGCCGAATGATTGTAGATAAGATACTTCTGAAATTCCTTGACCTGCTCGTCATCCAAGACAATCTCGGAAAATTCGCCGATACCGGTATTAACGCCATACATGATTTCTTTAGCTTTGATTTTCCTGTCCAGCATCTGACGGCATTTCTTTATCCGCTCGACAGCTGAGGAAGCCAGCTCCACTTTTTCGTTATGGCGGGCAACCTGTTCGACATCCTCTAAGGTGAGCTTTTTATCTCCAATTACTACTGACATAAAATTTCCTCCAATCAACCATGATTGCCGAATTGTTATATTGCTGGTGTACGTCCTCGCGCACCAGTATTGTTGACAGATAAGTTCGCCTTAGGCGAATGCCAATCACTAATTCGACAAACCAGTAATTTTGTTGCAGGTAATATACATTTTAAGTTTGGCAGGTCAACCATATTGATTTAGTGATATTATAATGTTGCTGCAGCGATTGCCAATACCATCAGAAAAAGGTTCTCGACGACGCATTAATTGTCATTTATTGTCATTCTCTGCCGCAGCGGGAGGGTAACATAGATGATTGTATATTACAAAAGGCCGAACAGCAGTTAAGTCTTAGTTAAAATAAACAGGCGAATGCAATTATATTACGAAACTTCTTGTCAATTTTGGTAGTAATATTAATTGTATTCATCATTGACTGGTATTAAGTCGATAGTTATATTGTAAATAGTTCTTTGAAAATTATATGGGGGCGACAGGTTTCGACGGGTTTATTCGATTTGGGTCTGCGCGCCGATGCCCCGGGCATCGTAAAAACCGGGAACAAACAATTAATTGGCGACGATTATTCGTATGCTATGGCTGCTTAGTAAATAGCAGCCCATTCTGGTAGGATTTGCTTTTCGGTTCTATTCAGGGTGTCGATTAAGAGAAGCTGGCGGCGTAGGGTTTGTCTTAGCCTGAAGTCGCAAGATTAATTAAGACCGATTGGAAATAAAGCCTGGTTTTCGGCATTATTCCAGTTGTATTAATAGGAAACCTACGCGTGTAGAGGGCTCTGATTAGGTATTCTCGGACGGGGGTTCGATTCCCCCCGCCTCCACCATTTGAAAAAAGACAACCCGTCTCTCCGGGGTCATTCTCCGGGACGACGGGTTTTCTATTTCCCCTTGTTTTCAAAGGGTTTGCGGTCTTTTCACATCGGCGGTGGCATCCAAAGGTTCGCATTTGTAGTGGAAAGGTCCTCTATCGCAATCTTTATTCTCTCGATCCTGATTCGGATCCTCTAGTGTTTCCTGAGAATCGGCGTTCTGAGGCAGTTAATGATAACTACCGAAAAAACCTTGACTTGCGCTGGTTTTCAATTAACATAAATACTATAAATTAGTAGTTATAGAGATTGTGTATAACCAGAAGTTTGAATATGATCAAGGTTGAAAAAAGCTGAGTATGGTACCCATATACCTTAAGAAGGCACTAAGAAATGATTCTGGCACTAAGGAAAGGCCGAGAAATCTTTTCTCTGAACTTACGAGAAGATGAAAAGTTCTTGGGTTTAGGTAAAAAGGGGGTGCCTTATGGGGAGAAGGCTTTTCTTGATCGTGGTTTTATCTCTTGTTCTACCTGGTGCGTTGTGCGCGGAAAGCCATTTTTATGGGGGCATACAGCTGGGTTATGCAGTTCTTACTGGTGATGCAGGAAGAGAGATGGATGACGCATTCAGCCCGGGTATATTCTTGGGTCATGATCTGGCCAAAAATACATCGATTGAAGCAAGTCTCATGTATTCAAGCCATGATGACGAGGTCCCGGATATAGGAGATTACAGTATGGATGTCATTTCTCTTCTTTTCGGGCCGCGATTCACTTACCCGTTGGATACCCTTGCCATGTATTTCGGGACAGGGCCAGGTGTATACCGTGTTCACTATAAATACAAGCCCGAGTTTATACCTGGTATACCCAGGGATGAGACCGATGTGGAATTTGGCGTATATCTTGATCTGGGGTTTGTTTTCAGGTTAAAGGAAGGTAGGCGCTTGGGTTTTGATATGAGATACCACCATGTAATTGAGAATGAACTCCTTGATGGCGACATGATGACCATAGGTGTAAGGGTGGTGTTTGATAAAATCTGGCCATAACCAGTGGATCCATCACC
>JAGGSN010000146.1 GCA_021159005.1 Candidatus Zixiibacteriota bacterium
AAACGCTTGGCTTTCATCATAGCAGGCAGAAGTCGGAGACTTTTCTGCCCTACTGTTGGCTGCTTAATCTACCGTTGAGCGTATAAATCGAAATATTTTAAGGTTGCTCTGCTAAATAGTCTTTAACATTATCCTTTGTCGCATCATCAAACCGGATGTTTTTTTCATCTACCCATTTATAAAAATGTTTGATGGAATTATCATATATACGTTTTGTTGCGCCTGACCTTTCTCGATGTTTTAACTCCCTCATAAAACTTTCTAAATAATCTAATTTCATTTTATTCTCCTATCTACTCACCATGTTAAAGGATTTGCTTATTGATTAATACCCATGAAGTTATAAATAATTACCCCTAAAATCGGCGGACTATTACAACTAAATTCTACTATCATAATAGTAGAACCTTTTTGCGATTAATGTTGAATATGTTGATTTATAATGAGCTATAAAAGAAAAACTGCGCCTTGAAGGGATCGAACCTTCGACCCGCTGATTAAGAGTCAGCTGCTCTACCTAACTGAGCTAAAGGCGCATAAGATGGCATCAATATATTGTTCTTTATACTAACGTCAAGTTTAATTTCGATGAGTTTCCCTGAAAATAGTTTTTTTTGAGCAGATAAAGTGTCGGGTTTCTTCTCGACTTTGGCGAGTCGTAACCCTACCTGCAATTTAATTAAAAAATTAGGGAAACTCCGAGCTATCATCTTTTTGCAAATAGCTCTATCGTGTATCTATATAATTATTCTGCAGTCGGCTCTGATTTTTTTACAGCCGTGAATTTACCCTTAAATCGTTCTAATGAGAGCGTTAATGAACCCAAACCCAAAGCAAGCGTCAGGAAAGCTGCCAGCCACCCAATTATTGGTATAAGTATAACTGTTGCAAGAAATACTACTCCAATTATCAGGTATAATGCGCTTGATGGCTGTCTTTCGATTTTCAGTAAGCGACAGATATAAGCGCCAACAAATTGAGCCGAATAGATTACTCCTGCAAAACTAAATATCCCGAATGTGAAAACGAGCATAATACCCACAGGTATTCCAACAATAGTAAGAGTGGCTAAAAAGGCGGCAACGGGAAACAGCAATATCATCAAAATTCCCAGCCCCAGAGAAACCATGAAACGCTCTTGAATAGCCCTGACAGCTTTTGATGCCATATTTCTATTTATTGAAACTACCACCAAACCGCTGACTATCAAAGCTAAGTACATCAATGGAATCAGGATTTTATTGCCGAGAAAAAGAGTGAGGAGAAAGACAATAGAACTGAAAAATAAATTCATAATAAGATACATAATTATCATATATTTAATAGGCTGAAAAGCGTGATATTTTGATTTTTCACTTTCTTTCTTTAACTCCGTCCAGTCTGTTTTTCCTGCAATATGCACGCTCTCATCAAGCTTAATTTTTTCATATGATTGATAAATTAAATCGCCCTCAATAATAGTGCTTGGTTTGATTTCTATTTGGTTGGCTTCTATGTTTAAATTGCCGCCGATATTACCGCCAATAGTAACTTTATCGCCTTCTATGCGAAGCAAATTATCAATAGTGCCTTCAAAAACTATTTCTTCGCCAGCTAAAAAGGCCTCACGAGATATATGGGTTGATGGACCAATAGTAATGGATTGCGCAAAAGCTATGAGATTTCGTCCAACCGGCGCGTTGATATTAATTGTTTGCGCAAACCCGCGTAAGGAGCCATCTACGGGGCCATTAATTGTCAACCAGCGCGAGGCCCAGTTGATATTGCCATCGCAGATGCCGGAAAAAACCAGCTCCTGGCTGGCGCCGATTAAATCGCCGGCTACATTAGATTGAAATCGTATGGAGTTGCCGGTAATAAAAACATCATCATTAAAAAATGTGTCGGGCTGGAAACTTTTATTGTTGGTTCCGATAAATACCGTAGCCTGCGTTATTCCGGTAAAAAGCGCAGTAATTACAAAAATTAAACTGATGATTTGTGTTTTCATTATTTTTCTCCCTTTATAATATACGACTACATATAAATATTGTTACAAATATAAGCATATGTAAAGAGAAAACTTGCAGGTTATTTTTAATTATGCTATAATATTAAATTATGGAGAATTGTGAACAAGGTTTAGATGTTTTTCCGTGGCTGAGGATTTTGCCGCGCTGGATATTTGGCGCTGCAGAAATCGGGTTGGCTGTATATTTGGTAATTACTTTTCATTTAGATATTGGCTTGGTATATTGCGCTTATTGGGTATTCTCTTTGCTTGTTCTTCTGCCGCTTTTAAGATGTACAAAATGCTATTATCATGGCAAGAGATGCAGTTCCGGTTGGGGCATTTATTCGGGTTTTATTTTTCCCCAAGGCGAGCAGGTTTATTTTCAAGCTGGCTATGGATTTACTATTCTTTTATGGCCGCTGAGGTTAGCTCCGATAGGATTGGGATTGCTAAATTTAATGGATGGTGTTGTGTTTAATCCTGACGGGTTGTTCGGAATATATATTGCGGTTATAATTATTCATAGATTATACTATCGCTTAATTAGCTGCCCGGCTTGCTGCCAAAAAGAAACCTGTCCGGTTTATAATTCTGCGGTTTTAGGCAAGCAGAAATCAGCTCGGCAGTAGCTGGCATATATTTGAAAGCTTGACTGCACAGCATTTGATATCCTTCAATAATAACATCGCGATCTAATATGACTATAAAAGCTATCTGCTTATGTGTAATGCTGTTAGGGCGAGCTTGTGAATGTGCATTCGCATAATTGCTGCTATTTTATTATTTTTATTTAATGTGTTCGTTTTACTAATCAATAGCTGGAAATACTTAAAGATAATATTTTTTATTTTTTTTCTTGACAAGGTTTTCAAGTTCTGTATATTAATCACAGTGTGGAACCATTCCACTTTAACTTCTGGCATTAAAGCTTCTGGAGTACTTGATGGCAAAAAGCAGTTTTGCGAGACACCTGAATTTGACTTAATTTAAAGAACTTTTTAATTAGTTTAATTTGAGTTTGTGATTATGGTTAAATGTTTATAGTGAATAGGGATACAGTTAGAAAGTAAAATGTTTGCAAGGGCTGTAAAAATGAGGATTTTGGGAGTATAGCATTTATTTGATATTAATAAAGTGCATTTTGCAAAAGGAGTGTTTATTAAAAGTAGCTAAAAATATTTAGTTGTGTTTAATGAAGTTAAGGTTAACCATTACGAGGGGAGAAACCTTTATGACAAAACGTATTGTCTTATTTATCGAAGTCGTAATTTTGTTGGTAATTGTCCAAATTACAGCGGCCTGTGCGCAGGAGTGTAATGTTTACATCCGCAGCAATCATTATCCCGGAGGAATTGATAGGGATGGTTTATCGGAATTTCAGGTTCCGATTATTTTTGGATCGAATTGTAGGGTGTGGGGGATATTTTTTGAGGTGCGGGTTGATCCGCCCGCAAGTATTCGTCCGATTGATATTGACACCGTAGGCGGTGTGTTTTCTTATTGGGAAGACCTCCACTGCATACCTTTAGGTCCAAACAGGCTAAGGATTTGGGGTATGTGCAACCATCCCAGCCATCCGCATGAACCTCTTGATTCGGCGTATGAGGCGCTTGTCTGCAATGTTATCTATGATTTTGGCTGTGGTTATCAAACTTGCCAAACAGCAACTATTTATTTGGATTCAGTTCGGATAATTGATGATGATTGTCTATGGTATGATGTTGGCGTTAGCACTGGCGGCGTTGTAATAGGTCCGGATGTTACCGGCACCGGGTTTGGCGATACCACTCTTATTCAAAGCGGCGACGTTAATTGTGATGACATGGTTTTAGGGGCGGATATTGTACGTTTGGTTAATTATTTTAGAGGAAATGTCGATTGTCCCTGCAGTAAATGTGCCGGGGATGCTAATGGCGATGGCTATATTATTGGCGCTGATGTAACTTATATGGTTAGATACTTTCGAGGAGAGGGTCCCGAGCCGGCGACTTGTGAATTTATACCCTGTGAGTGATTTTTTAACAAAAGGCTAATTTGACTTGAATATTATTTTAGTAAATATAAAAACCTGATTTCCTTGAAGGAGGTGATGAGAAGAGCAAAAGCCAAAGTACATTTTTGAAGGGGATTATAACGAGGAAATGGAATTCCTCAATTAAACAATCACTAGTTATACTTTTAACACCATGCGTGTTAAGAAGGAGTGAAGAATGAAGAAACTTTTAGCGTTATTTGCAATTTTACTTTTTGCGTCCACTGCATTTGGGCAGTCTGTTGACGGTTTTGAGGTTTATTACGGTGGCGAATTTAACCCCACATGGGATAATGTTATGACTGTTAGCCCGGATAAGGATATTGATATTCCGGTCTATGCTTTTAACATGAATGCTAATGTTTATATCGCCAATTTCTGCTTGCCTCTTGGCATCAATACGGACTATGTTACAGCTTTCAACACAGCTGAGTGTTCTTTTGAATGGCCGCTCACTGAGTGGGATGACTGCAGTTTTGCCAATGAAAACTGTGATCCGCCTCTTCCGGCTGGCTGGTGCAGCTTAGGTATTATCGGTTTTGCTGATACAGGCGGTGACCCGAATCCTTGGGGTGAATGGTTTACTGTTAGCCATATTGCCACATTCGTTGCTCACACAACAGCTGATACTACCTATATCGGCTCGACTATTTGTGATGCGTTAGGTCTTGGTAATGATCCTTATCAGCCATTAAACGCTGGCGATACATCAGGCGGCGCGGGTTATAATTGCTATGACTTCTATGCCTGCCTGTATTTTTCTCCGAACCAGCCCCCAATCATTGATCCAGATGATGAATTCTCCATGCCGTATGACTGCGGCTACACAGATTTCACCACCACTGTCGATGTTTTCGATAATGATGGCGATGATTTGGATGTTACCGTTAACTATGGCACAATCACTTTGATAGCTACCGATCAGCCCGGCGGTCCTGGCACTGCGGCTACTTATACTTATGAAATCGATTTTGATATGGAAGACTTCTGCGGCGACTGCGCTGTCTTTGATATCGTCATAACTGCTGATGATGGCATTAACGTTCCGCCGACAGAATTCATTTTCGCTGGCCCGTTCACCATAGTTGGTTCTGTCCATGCTTGGATGGATCCGGCTCTGTACATCTTCCCTGGTATGTCCGATTTTATGCCGATTTATTTTGATGGCTGCGGCGACTGCTTCTGCATGGGCGGTTTCGAATTCACAGTCTGCTTTGATCCTTCGGTACTGTCAGTAATTGGCGGCGAGGACAACGTTTGGCTCAACCCGATCTTTGCAGGCGGCGATTATTGGAATGTTACAATAACCGACACTTACGTTAATTTCGTATTCATCAATAGCCTCAATGATCAAGATCCTAATGAGCCTATTTGCGATCTGATTGATATGACTGAACCTATCATAAAGGTGGAGTTCCTCTTAGCTCCGCTTACATATCCTGATAACTTCTGCATCCCTGTTTGCTTCTGTGACAGCGATGATCCATATGAAGCTATCAGTCTGAACGCCGTTGCTGACCCGACAGGTTATCACACCTGGTTTACCCATGGTTGTGATGATGCTCCTGACAGCGTTGAGTATGGAACAATGCTCCTTGACCTCGAATGCGGTAATATCAAGGTTATGGATGAGCATAATATCGTCATGGGCGACCTTAACTTAAACGGTTATGGCTTTGAACTTGGTGATGGTGTTCTGTTGACCAATCATATGATTGACCCGATCGGTTTCCCGTTCACTCTTCGTCAGATGGTTGCTTCTGATGTTAATGGTGACGGATACCAGGCTACTGTTGCTGACCTTATCTACATGATTAACGTAATTAACGGTTCTATTGACGGCAAGGTTATGCCGGTTGACGTTGTGGCTACTATTTCAATGCCGGAAGATGCTTCTGGTCTTGTTGACGTTATGGTCACCTCTGAAGCCAGTGTTGGCGGCGCTTTAGTTGCTATCAACCATGAAGGCGTAGAGCTTGGCGTGCCGACAGCTAATGGCAACGAACTGAATTACAGCGACAAAGACGGCGTCATGACTGTCGTAGTTTATAACCCTGATGCGAATTATTTCGCTTCTGGCTCTAATGTCCTGTTCACAGTTCCTGTTGGCGAAGGCGAAATTTCTTTTGGTGATGTTCAGATTTCGAATGATCGTGGCGCTCTGATGGATGCGCGCACCGAGATTTCAGTTCCGATACCGACCGAATTCACGGTATCTCAGAACTTCCCGAATCCGTTCAACGCTAGAACCAAAATCAACTTCGCGCTTCCTGAAGCGGCTGATGTAAATATTGCTATTTACAACATAGCCGGTCAGTTAGTCGAAAATATGGATCTTGGCTATACACCTGCTGGCCACCAGACAGTAAACTGGAATGCTAGCAATGTTGCCAGTGGCGTATACTTCTACAAAGTATCCGCTGGCGAAAATTCCAAGACCCTGAAGATGACACTTCTGAAGTAGGAATGCTTTAGCGGCGAATTTTTACTTGGAGATTCCGGGAGAGGCAATTGTCTCTCCCGGTTTCCAATAAGAGAAAATTGATAGTTTTTGTAATAATGTGAAAAATAATGCAAACAGAGGATAAGTATAATAGAGAAATAATTTAGCGGAAATGGTATTTTTAATGTAACTTATTGATAGAACTATAATGATGATAGGTTTTAAGTTAGAAGAAAGGCGGCATGAACATTGCTTGATTGTTATTGATTAAAATTTAATTAATTTTTTTGGGGTATTTTTTATGAAAAAAGCAATAATTCTGGCCGTATTATTAACCGCCAGTGTGCCCTTTAATAGTTCTCTTTCGCAAGAAGTAGATAGTTTAATGTTATCAACAAGCTATATTTATCAGGGCGATACAGCATCACTTGTTCTTTCACTAGTCAATCAGACTATACGTGTTGGAGGTTTTTCAACAAGAATATTTTTGGCTGATTCGACTAAAGCCAGGTTTATCGATGTGGAGCGGGGCGAGTCTATAAGTGATTTTAGTATATTCATGTCGCCGTTTTCTGATGGTAGTTTAAGAATCACCGGCATGGCTATTACTTTCCCAATGGTCGATACTATTTCACCATTGCCTTTAGGCTATCATGAATTAGCGGTTATAAGAATCGCTTTGGATGATACTGTTGCTGAAGGTTCTCATCTACCAGTAGCATTTGATTGCAGCAATGAATATGGAAACGCAATTGTGGACAGCGCTGGATATATTATTATTATTCCGGTTGTTGTTGATGGTGAGATTGTTATTAACCGGACTGCCGACATTTATAATGATAATCAGATACCTTACAATTTATCTTTGGGTAATAATTATCCAAATCCGTTCAATGCCGGCACGAGTTTTGAGTTTGTCATAAATGAACATGGTTATGTCAAATTCGAGATATATGATATTTTGGGCAAAAAGGTAGCTTGTTTATTCGATTCATATACTTCAGCGGGGACTTATACACTTCGATGGAATGGATTTTCCGATAGCGGCCAACCGGCTGCTTCAGGAGTTTACTTGTATATGTTGTCATTGGATGGAAAAGATGCCGTAAAGAAGATGACTTTACTAAAATGATTTTAATTGTACTTCTAGGAGATAATTTGAAAATAGGATATAAATAGAATGAATATCTTAATGCTTAAGGAGGATAACTCTATACAAATGGATATGCTTAGTGTTTTAATTAAATGTATTTTTTGCAAAAAGGTAATTGTTATAAAATGAATGGTGTTAGAGATGTTTAATAGAGAATGCCTTTTGCTAAGGAATTTTAAAGTTTATTTTCTTACGGTGTTATTCTTTTGTGTATGTTTTACGGGCAATCTTTTTGCCCAAATGGATACGCTTAAAATTATGAGCACCAGCGGCGAACAAGGTGATATAGTTGAATTAGATGTAGAATTGTACAATCATTCCATTGATGTTAGAAGTTTTGCACTTTTTATGGCTTATGATCCGAACGTTATGACTGCAATTGGAATTGAAACAGCTGAAAGGACTGCATATTTAGGGGAATCTCCGAATGTTTGGGCGGCTGTATGGGATCCTGATGTTGCCAATATTGATCCGGGTCAATTGAGGCTTATTGCTTTTGATGGTTATGGTGAGGAAGTGCTTTGGATTCCGCGAGGCAGGGGTCCGATATGTACAATCAGGCTTCAAATACATTCAGGCGCTCCTGATGTTGTAAGCAGTGTATTTTTTCTTGAGATTGAAGATAATGATAATATTATCTCAGATACTTCAGGAACTATTCTTGTTGTCCCGTTTTTAATTACCGGTTCGGTTACAATTGGGTCGAGTTTTAATAATCCTCCGGAATTTGATGCGAGCAATCCTTTTAGTTCATATAATGGGACGGCCGGTTCACCGCTTCAATTTACGGTAACAGCAACGGATATAAACAACGATCTATTGCATCTTTGGGCTGAGAATGTGCCAAGCGGAGCCACTTTTGCGGGAGGCGATGGTAATGGTTCGGTTTCGGCGCCATTTTCATGGACTCCGACATCAAATGGCGCTTATACTGTTACTTTTAATGTAGATGATTCTTTTAATTCTACAGTTTCAAAGCAGGTTACTATTAATGTTGGCAGCGGCGGCAATCCAAATGCTCCGGTAATAACTTGCCAGACTAATCATGAAGCAACCGAGGGTGATCATCTCGAATTTACTGTTAGCGCAACTGATCCGCAGGGTGATAATATTACTCTTTCGGCCAATGGTCTTCCGGAAAATGCAGAATTTGAACCGGTTAGCGGCTCATCGCCTGTTATAGGCACATTTGTATTTGATCCGGATTTTAATCAAGGCGGCAATGTTTATTCCGTTACTTTTACTGCATCGGATGGCAGTAATAATTCTAGCAAATTGGTTTCCATTACTGTAGTAGAGGCGCCCAATGATATTCTTGAGGTTGCTGATGGTCAGGGCGCGCTGCCGGGTTCGGTGGGAAGAAGTCTTATTATCAATTTCAGAAATTCTGAACCCCGGTACGGTTTGCAGTTTGATCTTATTTATGATCCGGAGGTTTTGGATATCAATAACGTCTTGGCTGATTCGGCCAGGGTCTTTAATTTGTTTATGCAGGCAAGGCTTTTAGAAGACGGATATTATAGAATTTTAATTTTTACTACTAATCCGGAAGAGGAATTCATACCCATGGGTTCGGGCAGAATTGTTGAATTTGAAGTTGATGTTGACAATTATGCGCTGCCCGGGTTATCGGTGGTTACATTTGATTCCGCTTTTTCCGTAATTGATTATTATGGTTCTCAGCAGGATATAATCTATTCTTCGGATGAAGGTTTTGGTATCGATATACTTGGTGATGCCAACCTTGATGGAATAATTTCTATCGGAGATTGCGTGGCAATCATTTCCGATATTCTTGAGATAATTGAATTTGATATCAGGAAAGCTGATGCGGCAGATTATAATCGCGAAAATGGGGTTACTATTGCTGATTTGATGGAAATAGTAAATCGCATTTTCAGAATTACTCCACCGCCTCCCGGAGCATATGACCTTGCTGGAAATGTAGAGATTCTTAGAGATGGGATATTTCCGGGTTTCCGCGGCGAGGCGCCGATATGGCTGTCTTTAGATACAGAAGCTGCTGGTGTTCAGTTTACTATAGAATATGACCCTTCTGAAGTAATAATTAATGACGTAATTGCCGGTGATATGGTTTCTAATCTTCAGTTTGATTTCAATGATACCGGTGAGGAGATTAAGGTTGTTGTTTACAACTTTGACAGGTCTGAATTTGGTCCTGCAGTCGGCGAGTTAGCAAAGCTTGATATTGAGTTTATCGGTGAAAACACAAATCCTAATCGCGCGATTAGACTAACGGATTTCGAGATAGTCGATGTTAATGCTTACTGTCTTAATGTTGAGGTGCTTGGGGAATTGCCAGAGTCGTTTATTCTATACCAGAACTATCCTAATCCGTTTAACGCCAATACGGTAATATCATTCGAGATGCCTTATAACTCAAATGTAAGTATTGACATATTTAATATTCTTGGCCAGGAAGTTAAGGAACTTTATACTGGTCAACTTGAGGCAGGACCCCATCAGGTGATATGGGATGGAACGAATAGCAATAACCAGACGGTTACTTCAGGAATATACTTCTACCGTTTTCAAACGGATGTTTTTAATAAAACAAAGAAGATGTTGTTGGTAAAATAACCTTTTCCATGATTTATAAAAGGAGTCAATGACTTAGGGAGATTTAATTATGGAGAGGATGTATAAAGAGGCTGAGAAAAAGATAAAATCATTTTCGATGTTTTTGCCATACGAGGTTGTATCCATCGATAAGATAATAGAATATATTGCTGAAAATAAGGCAATATCGTGGAGAATAGAAATGCAGGATGTACAAATTGCTTTGCCAGTTTTTGGAGGCGATGATGCTATCTAAATCAAGTTATAAAAAGATTAATTTGCAATTAATCATTATATTTAGCCTGGCATTTTTTAGTATTTTATTTGGCAGCGAACAAGCATTTGGCGATGCCCCTATACTTGATGCAATAGGCGCTCAAAACGTTGATGAAGGTAATCATCTCGAGTTCGTTGTAACATCTTCTGATGTTGACTTAGATCCATTGACCTTGACCGCTGAGAATATGCCGACTAATGCGGCTTTCTACGATAGCAGTAATGGGCATGGTTTGTTTGAATTTGACCCGGATTATACGCAGAGCGGCGTATATCAGGTAAGATTTATCGTATCCGATGGCGCATTGGCTGATACGGAACTTGTTGATATAACGGTTAATCATGTAAATATTGCGCC